>JAJYOH010000158.1 GCA_021796315.1 Chloroflexota bacterium | reverse complement strand
GCCCCTATGGTACATGTGTATAAAAATGCGTAACATCAATTTGCGAGTTTGCGGATAAATTATTCTAAATGGGCGATAATGCGCTTATGCACTGTTTCCGCGTCCATATCGAGAACTGAAACCAATTTATCGCGTCCGGTCGCGCCCGCTACAATTTCAATGTGAGTCTTGGGCGTTCCCAACACTTCGGACAAAAATTCAATCAGCTTTTCGTTCGCCTCTCCGTCTACTGGCGGCGCTGAGAGATGGATCTTGACCGTGCCGTCGCTCATCACTTCCGCAATTTTGTTGCGGCTGGCGCGCGGTGTGACGCGCACCGCCAGAGCGGAACCTGTCTGTCCATCGTGCAGGTGGAAACTTCGCTTTGACATGGATTACCTCTGTATTATGCTGATCAATATCTGAGAAGCAAACTGAATGATGATCATCAAAACCAACGGACTAAAATCGAATGTACCTGCCGAGGGCAAAATGCGGCGGATCGGATTCAGGAGAGGGTCAACAAGACGGTCAATTGCTTCGCGCACTGGATGAAAAGGAGGCAATATCCATGAAAGAATGACCGACAAAAATATAAGTATTAACAGGATGTTCGCGATCACATTGATCAATTGCACCAAAAAAAAAGAATTCATCTAATCTCCGTATTGAGGTCTCGGACCTAAAATAGCCTGCCCAACGCGAACCAAAGTGGCGCCCTCTTCGACCGCGGCTGCGTAATCTGCGCTGGTGCCCATGGAAAGTTCGCTCAACTTGATATGCGGCGCTCGCTCGGACAGAAAATCCCGCAGGCGGCGTAAACGCTCAAAGTAAGGCCGCGCCGCTGAAGGGCCTGTCCTGAGCGAAGCCGAAGGATCGAAAAGAGGCGGCATGGTCATCAGTCCGCGCACTTGCAGGTTGGGCAATGCGGCGATGGCATTGACATCCGCCAGCAAATCGGACCAGCGGGATTCATCGGATGCCGACCAGCCATGTTTGCTTTCTTCGCCGCCCACGTTGAACTCGAGCAGGACGGGCAACTTGCGTTTGAACTGTGCCGCAAAGCGGTCAACACGCTGGGCCAGCTTTAAACTATCGAGCGAATGGAAAAGAGCAAAATGTTCGGCCACCAATTGGGCCTTGCGGCTTTGAACATGACCGATCATGTGCCATTCTACTGCAAAATGCGGCGGTCTGAGCGCCAAAGCCTGGATTTTTTCGACGGCTTCCTCGGCGTAATTTTCACCAAGTATCTTTGCTCCCGCTTCGATGGCGGCCTGCACAACTTCGAGCGGCTGGGTCTTTGTAACCACCACCAGCCGAACAGACTCAGGCAGGCGATTCGATTTGCGCGCGGCAACAGTAATCGTGTCAAGAGTCTGCAGGTAGCGTTCGCGGATGGGGTCGACGAGATCAGACATCTGGGGGCTATTCACCAATTTCACCACAAAGACAGCAAGTCCTCGAAGGCACCAAAAATTCTTTGACTCTTTGCCTGCACCGCGACGAAGGAGTGCAGGTACACGTGTGACTTCGCGGTAATTTTTCGATGCGCTCATCACAGCGCGATCAGCGCGCCGAAGCGGCCGGTCCTGCCTTTTTCGGCGCGGTGCGAATACCAATCGTCGAGATGACAGGCTGTACAAAGCCCGGAAACTTCAATTTGCTGCACGCCGGATTTTTCCAATTGGCGGCGGTTGGCGGCCCACAGATCAAGATAAGTCTTGCCATCACGCAATTCGACCAAACGCTTCGCGTCCGGACCGAAAGCCTGCTCCACTTGCGAGATCACATCTGCGCCGACCTCATAATGATCCACGCCAATCGAGGGGCCAATGGCCGCCAAAATATCTTTTGGTTTTGAGCCATAATGTTCCTGCATTGCCTTCACTGTCGCGGCAGATGCGCCGCGCACGGTTCCCATCCAACCTGCGTGTGTGATACCGACCACACCTTTTTTCGGATCGTGAAAAAGGATCGGGACACAATCGGCGAAGCGCATGTAAAGCGTCACGTCGGGTTTGTCGGTCAGGATGATATCGGCTTTGTGATAATCTTCGTGAACGCGGCGAGGCGCGTCAGCGTAGACGGCGTCAGCGGAGTGAACCTGCCAGACATCGAAGAGCGATGCGAGGGTCCGGCCCAGAGCGGCGAAGGAACGAGCGCGGTTTTCACGCACATGTTCCACATCATCGCCCACCGTTCCGCCCACATTGAGCGAATCCCACGGAGAGGGGCTGACGCCTCCCTGCCGGGTGATGACAGCCTGCGTCAGCGTGCGCGGGAAAATGTCGAAACTAAAATATCGAATTCCGTTTTTATGTGAGAAGGGCATAAGTTTTATCCTGCGCCGTCCTCGGCGCAGGGAGCAAATTTATTTCGCCGCGGCAAATTTCTTGATGAAGAACTGGCGTGTCTCCTGCATGGATTCTTCGATGTTCGGATATGCAAACCAGGCAGTCATAAAGCCAAAGACGAAACCGGTGAAGACTCGCAGGAAGGGTGTGCTCTCACGATAAGGTAAGTATGCAGCCAGCCACGGCCAATTGAACTGGCTGAATAGTTGCGAGAAACCATCAAGACCAATTGGGCCAAGGCCAATCAAAATCCATAAGGTCCAATGAAGAGGCGGAAGTTTGCGTTTGGTCAACCCATAAATGAGACCAAAAATAAAAATAGCTCCATAGATGGCAACATCGCGCTCGCACAAAGCCACTTTAAATCCAACGGTGGGATTACCGACAAATTGCCGTGCACCCAAACGCGAAACACTGTAAGGATTGCTCAAATCCTGCAAGCCGGTAATTTGATCGAGGGTTTTGATGCCTGTAAGCCCGGCTTCCTTCAGCGGATAATAAGGCTGTTCGCCAAATAGAAAGAACGAGCGGAATGCAAATTGATGACAGAGCGGACTGTACATTGTGTAAATCAGCCGCGCCGGGGCAGTGGCATTTACCTCCATCAATGTTGGAGCGAGAAATGGAAGTCCGGCATATATGAACATAAGCAGGTTGAGCAAGAGCAGGTAATGCCTGGATATCCAAAAATAAATCTTGTCGCTCTGCGTAACCGTCTGCCCTTTGATCAGGCGCTTCTGATACGTAGCGCTGTCTACCTGCTGGAATTGACTGCGGCGATCACTGGCCGCGCCGAGAGTCATCTCGAGCGATTGTTTGCTGATCGGCGCTTTGAGTTTGTACGGGCCCACTTCGACGACTGGGATTTCCAGGCCAAATGTCTGCTTGAGCGCCGGATCGGAATCAATGTTGACTTCCACCAGACGATGAGGAAATTTCTTTTGCAGGTCGTTCAGATGTTTTTTGACTTCGTCACATAGTTTGCAATCATCACGAGTGTAAAGCGTAACATTAAGAATATTGTTTCTAGTCATAGATTAAAGTCCGAAGTTAACGTAATAGCCGTAACGAGCGATCAATTCGAACACACCCGCAAAAAGCATCACACCAACGATCACCAGGATGACACCCATGGCGATCTCAACATAATGCATCACCTTGCCATATTTGCGAAGGATGATTGTGACCCAGCCGATGCCCAGCGCGGCGGCCAGGAAAGGGATGGCGAGTCCGGCAGAATAAGCGCTCAGCAATTGTGCGCCGAGGATGACCGAGCCGCCGTTTATGGCAAAGGTCAGGATCACGCTCAAGACTGGACCTACACAGGGCGACCAGCCGGCCGAAAAGAAAACGCCCATCAGCGCCGACGAAAGATAACCCCACCTCCGGTCTGGCGCGGTGGCAACGCGCGTGTCATATTCCAGAATTGGGATGCGATACACGCCCATCATATGCAGGCCAAAGATGATGACAATGATCCCGCCGATCTTGGCCAGCCAGATTCTGAAGTCGAATAAAAAACCACCGGCGGCGGAAGCGGCAACGCCGAGCAGAACAAATACCACGCTGAAGCCAAATACAAAGGCCAGACCGTGTGTGAACGTGATCCAGCGAGTGGAAGTAGTGTTCTCGCCGCCCGCGGCGCGTCCGCCAAGATAACCGATGTAGGCCGGGACGAGGGAAAAGACGCACGGCGAAAGGAAAGATGCGAGTCCGGCCAAAAACGCCAAACCAACCGTCACTTCTGAAATACTCATGTTGTTCTCTTATGCTGGAACTTTCGTTTGATTTACTGTAACAGAGGTGCTGAAACTCCCGCCAACGTTCGGCCATTGAAGACGGAGTTCGCTCTGGTCCAAAGAAACAAAGGGGGTCGTCCAGCGGAAAATCCATTTGGCATCTTCAGGCAAAGCATTGACACAACCATGCGAGCGGGCGACGCCAAAATCATTATGCCAAAAAACACCGTGAATGGCCGCGCCTGCATTCGTATTAAAGAAAACCGGCCAGGGAACCGCCATCGTGTCGTAGCCGCTGCCCGATCCAGGCAAATTGGCGCCCATGTGAATGGAATATGTTTTCCAGGCAACAGCCTGATCACCGAGAGGCGTTGAAAAGTCATTGAGCGTACCGGCGAAGCCGGTCGAAACCCTGCAAAAATAAACTTCGTTATTGCCTTCCAAACACGAAAGGGTTTGCCGTCCCGGAGTGGCGTCAATGACGATCTTTTTGGTCTTCGGATCAACGTCCGGGCTGATCGGCGCAACATCCTGATCGGTTAACACATGAAATGTAGCGCCATCCGCATAAAAGAGATCGCCCGGTCCATAGCCATGTTGCGGCGCTTCATTAAACCGGTAGAGAATATTGCCGTTTGCATTCGCTCCGACCTGATCCATCCACGCCACCTGCCCATAATATAGACGAATTGGTTGCTGTGTCTGATACAGGTCTTTTACTCCCGGACCAATCGGGGAATTTAGGAGTTGAAGATCGACATAAGGCACAGTGACTTCGGCCCAGAAACCGCTTTTGCCTGCCGGCAGACTAGTTATTGGTTTATTTGGCAAATTGCGAACAGGTTGAAGATCAGGAAGATAAATATAACCATCAGGAGTCTCAACCCAGGTAGCATTGTTCCGTCCGGCAACATTGGTTCCAACGACTTCCCTCTGCCAAACTACGACTTCATCCTGGGGAACATCACGAACTTTTGCTGCGTTCTCATTCGGCTGCGCCTTCATCTCCGTAGAATAATAGTTGGGATATACAGCAACCCTCCCCAGGCGCTCGCCGGCCGGGAACTGCGCCAGCGGCGAGATATTTTTAAATGCCCCTTTTAACGGATTGAAGGCCAGCGCCCCCAGACCCAGACCTGACAGTTTGAGAAAATCTCGACGAGATGGAGAACTAAATTTCATGGACAAACCTTCTATTCAATCGGGCTGATTAATTCCGGTAAGGATACCCGCAAAAGAGTGGAGCGTCAACGCCCCTCCCTGCCCTCCCCAAATCTTTTGGATTTGGGGAGATGTCACGAAGTGACGGGTGGGGCAAAAAAATTTTCAAGCGCATGCATGCAACTTGCGCTGACCTTATGGCCGACTTCATCTTCACAATACGTGACGTTCGCGCCCGCCTGTTCAAGCATCTGGATGGATTGCCGCGCATATTCGACCTTGACCATTTCATCCAGCGTTCCATGCGCGACGAAGAACGGCTTGCCGTTTAATGGGCACTTGGCTGCAACTGACTCCGCTCCCGCTGGAACAAATCCCGCCAGCACCGCCGCACGCCTGATCCGCTCTGGATAAAGCAGAGCAAGCGTGTTGGTCATCGCCGCGCCCTGACTGAAACCGGCCACGTCGAACTGGCTTACGTCAATCTTATTCTCAGCCGCGTAATCGTCCACGAGGCGGATCAGTGCCTCAGCAGGTGGACGAAGGTCATCGAGGCCGGGCCAGCTGTGGTTCCCGGAAAGATGCGGGCGCCACGAATAGCCGCTCGGCTCGGCGGCATGAGGCCCACGCGGGGCGATCATCCAATAGTTCGTTGTCAGGTTTCGCGTGAACAACCACATTGAGTTTTCGTCACCAGTCCAGCCGTGTAAAAGCAGAAGCAGGCGCGGCGTACCTTCCGATGCGGGGCGGACACGCAGAGTCCAATCTTGAAATGTAATGAGGTTAGTTTCATTTGGGACGCGCATTTTTTACAATCCAGTCAATTCCATAGAGAGCAAGAAAGATGAGGGCGATGGGCACCAACCCGCCCAAAAAACATAGAAGGCCAAAAGCTGCCGCACCGGGGCCATAGATGAGATAGATCAAGCCGGTGCCGATAACAAAAAGCAACACGAACGCGCCAACCCCAAGGCGGATATTTGTGTTTTTGGCATAATCACGCAAGTCGCGTTTCATCGGACTTCTCTGAACACTGCCCGGCGCAGACGATTAGGCCAGGATGTGATACGTCTGAGTTCAGGGAGCGCGGCCTCCGCGGCAGTTTCACCGAGTTCCACCACAGCATGCACGTCTACACGATCAAGCACGCCAATGCCTGTCATATCAGGACGAATGATCACATCTGGCTTTTCGATTTGGAGACGAAGCTCAGCGATCTGGCGATTGCCAATATCGATCGAACGCATAAAAAGATCAAAGGCTTTTGTAATTCGCAAACTACTAAGTCGGGAAATGAGCGGCGCAGGCAATACACTGGGCAAAGGCATGGACAATGAATGCGGAGGCGCACCAAGCGGCGTGCTCAATGACACAGCCACAACCGGCGAGGAAGGTGCGAGCGAACGCGCCAGAGCAACCGGCACCGGGTTCAATACGCCGCCATCGGCCAGTTCCCAATCGTCCCTGCGGAAGGCTGGAAAGATACCGGGCAAAGCAATCGTGGCAAGGATGGCATCACGCAACAGACCCGTATCCAAAACAATTTCACAAGAAGTAAGCAGATCCACAGCCGTGACCGCACAGGGAATTTTCAGATCCTTGAAAGTACGCTCGCCGAGCGTATGTACCAGCCATTTATGGACTCCGCCAAGTCCGAGAAATGACGGACTTTCATCTCTAACGCGGTCATACAAACGGGATTGATCCACCGCTGCAAAGATATCTTCGATCTCATCTGGACTAAAGCCGGCCGCGTAAAAAACAGCCACCATCCCGCCGAAACTGGTTCCCGCAATCGCGCGAATGTGGAAGCCTTCTTTTTCGAGAACGCGCAGAACGCCGATGTGAGAATTACCTTTTGACCCGCCGCCGCCAAGCGCTAATGAAATATCCATACCTATTCCTGATTGTGTACTTGACTGAAAACTTACCTTATGAAGGGTGTATCGACTGACATCCATTCGTTACTGAAAGTATTGGAATGGATGTTTCCGTTGAAGTTGATTCCTTTATGGAGTCGGAGTAGGCGGATTGGGCGTCTCGGTCGGCTTTGCAACTGTGAAGGAGACTACCAGGGTCGCTCCGAACATATTATCGTTCGCATTTGCCATTCTCCAATAACTGGTATATTCCCCTTCTTTTTTGGGAGCATCCATATTCAGGGAAACTTCGGTCCATTGCCCAACCGGGATCATCGATCCAAGTTTTTCAAGCGCCGCGCCATAAAGCTCTCCACTTAGAAGTTTAAGCCTATATTGATACATCCATGGACAGGTGCCAGTGTTTTGAACCTTCCAGGTCTTCGTGAAATTTTGACCTGGCAGAAGAACCGTCCCTGGGGGAAAGTTCACATCACGAATGAATTCCAGATTATTACAGCCATAAGCCAGCGATGACGGATCGAGCGTGGGTGTAGCCAACGTCCCAGTCGGGCTTGGACTAAAAACCGTACCTATCGTCGGAGTATAGTATGGACGCGTGGCCGAAGGTATCAATGTGAGAGACGCGACGGGCGCATTAACAACAAACGTCACCATCGGAAGGGTGGGGATGGAACTCGTGGGAGGGACTAATGCAGTCTGTGTCGTAAAATAGGAGGCAACCAACGTATCGACCACACCGGTATAAATTACATTGACATCCTGCGGGGTTGCCGTACCGGCATTTCCACATGCCGACAGCAGAACCGCGGATAATATCAATGTGATCAAAATTCGTCTTGAAACGCTCATTCGACCTCCAAACAAATATCGTAGAACGGACAAAATCATAACAGATTTGGCATCCTCGCCAAAAATTGATTGATAGAGTATCAATCTTATATTCACGCACCGAAACATGAATAAATTGCTTAACTTCCGCCCCCGAAGCCAGATTCATATTCCGTCAGGCCAACACACAGACAAGATTAAGCAACGACTTGGGGCAAAAGTTTCTGCAACGCATTCACCAGCGCATCGATATCTTCCTGAGTATTGTATCCTTGTACCGAAATGCGGACAAACTGCTTATCCCGCCATTGAATCAGGGGCACTTCTATTTTGTGCTCATCATACAAACGGCTTTTAAGCACGGCAATGTTAGACAAAGGAAGTGGAGCAATGCCCATCTGGCTGTAATAATCTGAATCGAGCGGGTACAGCGGCGGCATATTGGTCAGATCACATATTCGCTCAATTGCCTGACGAAGCAGCCGATGACAGCCACGTCTCACTTCATCCCAATTGTGTTCCCGCATAAACCAAATGGCAGTTGGAACGGTCAGAGCCGCGGCAGGGTCTTTGGTTCCTGTCCATTGCAGAAGATCGATGAAACGCGAACCTGTGGTCGTCTCAGGAGTTGGGTTATATCCCCAACTCACAATCAAGGGCTCGATAAGATGTTGAACTTCACGCCGCACATAAAGAAACGCCGAACCTTTTGCATTGAGCAGCCATTTGTGACAATTGCCGAAAACAATGTCTGCACCCAAAGCCTGTAAATCAACCGGGATTTGCCCCGGTGAATGTGCAGCGTCAACGATGGTCAATATTCCCGCCTCCCTTGCGCGCTGACATATCTGTTCTACAGGCAGACGCAGCGCGGTCGGAGAAGTAATATGGCTCAGGTAAACAGCCTTCGTCCGCGGCGTTACGCCGGACCAGAACTGGTCAACGATTTCATCTTCGAAATGAACCGGCAAGGGAATGGACTGATGGATATATTTCGCGCCTGTTTTACCGCAGACAAAGTCCCAAGTGTAACCACAGGCGCCATACTCGTGGTCGGTGGTCAGGATTTCATCACCCGGCTTGAGGTCCAGGGAATGAGCGATGATGTTCACGCCATGTGTCGCGTTGGGAATGTAGACCAGGTCATCGGCATCGGCATTGAGATATTCCCCAAGCACGCGGCGGGAATCCCTTAAAAGGCCGTCGAGTTCGCGGCCAAGGAAAAGCACAGGCTGACGTTCCAGGCGAAGCTGCCAGTTCTGGCAGGCTTTGAAAACCGGCTTTGGCGTTGCGCCAAAAGAGCCATGATTTAGAAAAACAACAGCGGGGTTCAAGAGAAAGTATTCTTTTAGGAATGGCATGAGGTAATTATAAACTCGGTCATTGTTATGCCGGATAAAGCATATTTCAAACGCGCAACAGCTTTTCTCTTATAATTAGCCCAACATGAAACCCATCCGCTTCACCGCCAAATCCATTCCATTCGTCTTCGCGCTGGCTACCACCCTCGCTTATGGCCTTTTACTGCCTTTTACCGGCTTCTACTGGGACGATTGGCCCTTCGCCTGGATCGCCAAATTTCTCGGCCCGCGCGAATTCATCCCGGCCTTCAGCGGATTCCGCCCTTTCCTCGGCCCGATCTTTTTCGCAACCACCAGCCTGATTCCGCCAAACCCGTTGCTCTGGCAAATCTTCGCCCTCATCATCCGCTTTCTCGCCACGCTTTCGGCCTGGTTCGCGTTAAATCAAATCTGGCCGAACTACAAACGCCAGACTCTGATCGCGTCTTTCCTCTTCTTGGTTTTCCCCGGATACAGTCAAAACTGGGTCGCTTTTACGCACATCAACCAGGAATGGATACCTTTTATTTTTTATCTGCTCTCGTTTGGTCTTACCGTTCGCGCGCTTCGCAATCGTGAACGCTTTTTAACTGACACCATCCTTGCCTTGCTATTTCTTGTGCTCGGCGTCTTTCCAACCGAATACTTCATCAGCCTCGAGCCGCTTCGTTTTCTTTTCATCTGGGTCATCATCACAGAAGAAACAAAGACCTTTTGGCCCGGCTTAGTCCAAACGTTTAAACGCTGGCGGCCCTATCTTTTGATCTGGTTTTTGAATGCAGGCTGGCTGGCATACTACTACAAATCGGGCGCATATATTTCTTACGGTGTAACCGCCTCAAAGCAAATCCCATCTATCAGCGATGCGCTCTCTGCCTTTGGCGATGCACTTTGGAAAGCGGGCTTTTATATCTGGGCGCAAGTGTTGGCGCTGGCAGCACAATCTATCACAGCGCCATCTACTCTTCTGACTCTCGCGCTCATTCTTCTCTCGTTCTTTGTTCTTTCTTTTTATATTCTAAAATTACAACTTGCCGAAAACTCATCCATCATATTTTCCATTCAAGCCATCTTAATCGGCCTCATCGGAATTTTGCTTGGACGAGTGCCTTCGTTGGCGGCCGGGCTGCCGCTCACGCTGCAATCCAGCTTTGACCGTTTCATGATTTCCATGATGCTGGCTGCAAGTTTATTCATGGCCGGGTTGATCGAACTGCTCATCAAAAATGAGCGCGCAAAAAATATCGTCTTCGCCTTGCTGATCGCGCTCGGCATCGGGCAACAATTCTTCAACGCCAACATCTTTCGCCGCGATTGGGCCAGGCAGCAGGAAATCTACTGGCAATTCGCCTGGCGCATCCCCGCGCTCAAACCGGATACAGTTATCCTGACAACATACGTTCCGATAGATTACGAAACAGATCTATCCTTCACGGCGCCGCTCAACTGGATGTATGCGCCGGACTTTCAAAGATCGGATCTGCCTT
>JAJYOH010000157.1 GCA_021796315.1 Chloroflexota bacterium | reverse complement strand
ACTTTCGCTCTCCATCGAGACCTTGGGCGGAGTCGCCACGCCGCAGATCGAACGCAACACCACCATCCCGACTCGCAAGAGCCAGATCTTCTCGACTGCCTCCGACAGCCAGACGCAGGTTGAGATCCATATCCTGCAAGGCGAACGCCCGATGGCGGCGGATAATAAAACGCTTGGCAAATTCATCCTGGATGGCATTCCGCCTGCGCCGCGCGGCATCCCGCAGATCGAAGTGACTTTCGATATCGATGCCAACGGTATTTTAAAAGTCACTGCGTCAGATAAAGCCACGGGACGCAGTCAGCACATTACCATCACGGCTTCTTCTGGTTTGTCAGATAAAGAAGTCGAGAAGATGCGCCAGGATGCGGAAGCGCACGCCGAGGAAGATCGCAAACGCAAGGAATTGATCGAAGCGCGCAACCAGGCGGATAACACCGCATACGCCGCGGAAAAAGCGTTGAAGGAATTTGGCGACAAAGTCCCAACGGAAATTCGCAGCGAGATCGAATCGAAAACGGCTGAAGTGAAAGAAAAGGCCAAAACGGAAGATGTGGCCGCCATCAAGTCCGCGACCGAAGCGCTTGGTGAAGCCATCCAAAAGATCGGCGCGGCTGTTTATCAACAGCAACCAGATGCCGCTGCGCCGGGCGGCGAGTCTGAACCCAAGTCTGATGGTCCGGACGTTGTCGATGGTGAAGTGAAGGAATAGGAATCATGTCATTGCGACGAAGCAATCCCAAAATTAGCAGGAGATTGCTTCGCCAAAGAACGGCTCGCAATGACGTGTAAGAGTTATGACCAATCGCGATTACTACGAAGTCCTTGGCGTCGGACGGAATGCCAGCGAGGATGAGATCAAAGCGGCCTTCCGAAAATTGGCGCGCCAGTTTCATCCCGACGTGAACAAAGAGCACGATGCCGAGGAAAAATTCAAAGAGATCAACGAAGCTTACGGCGCGCTTTCGGATGCGGATAAACGCGCCCGCTATGACCGCTTTGGCAAAGAAGGTCTCGGCAACATGGGCGGCGGTTTCCACGATTACAGCGCGGACTTCGGCGATATCTTCGACGAATTATTCGGCCAGTTCGGATTCTCGACCGGCAGCCGCCGTTCGCGCCGGACCCCGAGGCGGGGACGCGATCTACAAATGTCTCTCACGCTGACGTTTGAAGAGGCGGTCTTTGGCATCGAGAAAGAGATCGAGTT
Organism: Chloroflexota bacterium; assembly: GCA_021796315.1. Next base: position 9,584 of record JAJYOH010000157.1, on the reverse strand, counting down.
CGATCGCGAAGAAACCTGCTCCACTTGTAACGGTTCCGGCGCCGAGCCGGGAACAACGCCCGCACGTTGTACAACCTGCAATGGTCAGGGTGAAGTGCGGCAGGTACGCCAGACCATTCTCGGGCAGATGGTGCAAACAACAGCTTGCCCAACTTGTAATGGACGCGGCGAAGTCATTTCATCGCCCTGCCACACTTGTCGCGGCGGCGGACTGGAACGCAAGCGCATCAAGAAAAAAGTACAGGTCCCGGCCGGTGTGGATAGCGGTACACAGATCAGGTTGGCGGGTGAGGGCGGTCCGGGAGTCTTCGGCGGCCCGAATGGAAGTTTATTCCTGGTCTTGAACGTCCAGCCGCATAAATTTTTCAAACGCCGCGAGAATGACATTCTATTGAATCTCGACATCAATATCGCACAGGCCACCCTCGGCGCGGATGTCGATGTCCCAACTTTGGATGGGACCGAGAAATTAAAGATCCATGCCGGGACACAGCCCGGAAAAGTTTTGCATATTAAAGGTAAAGGCGTGCCGCATTTGCGGCGCGGCGGACGCGGCGATCAACTGGTGATCGTCAATGTGGAAATTCCGACCAAACTGACGAAGGAACAGCGCGAACTATTTATGAAACTGGCTGAGTCACTCGGCACGAGTGTCAAGCCGACGGAAAAAGGATTCTTGGATTGGTTGAATGAAGCGCTGGGCGGATAATAACGATCTCAAAATGAAATCAGGCTTTAGTTTGCGCTTTTCTAGCAGCAGGATTGTTATCGATAAAAATGGTGAAACAATCTTTTTCCCGTGGCATTCCAAAGGGAAAGGATATATTTTGGGAAACTCAACTAAGAAACGAAGAGTTGAGAATTTCTTAACCGGCTACTTTTGGATTTCTTTTGTCGCGATAATTTTTTCTCCTTTCCTGGCTTTGGTTTTTGAAAATCTCTTATTGTATTTCGGCGTATGTTTTTCCGTTGCGATTAATTGGTTGTTTCTATACTTTCTTGTCGTTGAGGTGATTACACAAAAGTTGCCTGTTTATAAGTTGAGTTATAAGGAAACCGTGCTGGAAAAATTAACATCGGATGACGATGTGGAAGCGTCCTAAAACTTGGGGCGCTTTTGTTTTATAATTTCCCACATCATGTCTGAACACATTCACTCCCATTTCGGTGATATTGCCAAACAAACCGGTTCGCGGCTGGCGCTCTCACTTGCGCTTACTGCCATCTTCGTCATCATCGAAGCAGGCGCAGGAATTTTTGCCAACAGCCTCGCCTTGCTGACGGATGCCGCGCATAATTTCACGGATGTGATCGCGCTCGGTTTGAGTTGGTATGCCGTCCGATTGACGACCCAGCCTTCCAATTCGCAAAAGACCTACGGTTATCATCGCGCCGGGATTCTTGTGGCGCTGCTCAATTCGACTACACTTGTCATTATTTCACTCGGCATTTTTTACGAAGCCTATTTGCGTTTTACCAAACCGCCGGAAGTCAATTCAGAAGTATTGATCGGCGTTGGAATCGTGGCTTTTGTGATCAACTTGGTCACGGCTTTGATGGTCAAAGATGGCAGCGAGCATGATCTCAATATGCGCTCGACCTTTGTCCATTTGATGGGGGATGTGATCACCACGATTGGCGCGGTGATTGCAGGTGTCATTATTTATTTTACGCACGCAAATTGGCTTGATCCATTTGTCAGCATCTTGATCGGGCTTCTGATCTTGTGGAACGCGTGGGGCATCCTGCGCGAGACGGTGGATATTTTGCTCGAGTCCACGCCGCATGATGTGGATATGTCTGCCATGGTGCGCGACATGCTCAAGGTCAAAGGTGTGCTTGGGATTCACGATCTGCACGTCTGGAGCATTACGCAAGGCCTGCGGACGATGTCGGCACATGTTTTGACGGATGATATTTCTATCAGCGCAGGCGCCGAAATTCAAAGCAAGCTGAACGAGCTTGTGGCAAATCATTACAATATTTCACATGCCACTTTGCAGCTCGAATGTGTGGGCTGCGATCCCGATGGTCTGTATTGCGACATCAACGGTGTGGTGCACCATCAGTAACATGCTTGATTAAAGTTATACCAATGTCAGCATTGTGTTGATAATCAAATATATAAAAGGAGAATGCCATGAAATGGATCACCCGTTCACACGTCCATGTGGACCGCGTTGCTTGTCCGTGGCTCATCACCCGCTTCATCGATACCGAAGCGGAATTTTTATTTGTGCCCAAGAATCAGATCGAAAAAGTTGCCAAAGAAACCGGAGCCATTCCGTTTGATGCTCCCGGTGTGGAGCTTGGTCACGGTGCGGATGGGCGCTGTTCGTTTGAATCGATCATTCTTAAATATGAATTGAAAGACCTGGGACTTCTGCGTCTGGCTAAAATTGTCCATGCTGCGGATGTCAGTGAAGATATCGACAAAGAGCCGATCGCGCGCGGACTGGAAGCGATTGCCTCCGGCTACAGCCTGCGCTTCCCCGATGACCTGGAAAACCTTGAGCATCAGTTCGAAGTCTACGATGCGTTGTACGCCTGGTGCAGATTGGATGTTGCGGGAAAATAAAGATGGATATCAAAATTTTTTTCACCACCCGCATTATCCGTCTTTTTTGTTATGGATTTCTTTCGGTCATCCTCGCGCTCTATCTTGTGCAGGTTGGATTAACTGAACAGCAAATCGGTTTGCTCTTCACGCTGACGCTGGCTGGCGATGCTGGAATCTCGCTCTGGCTGACGACATCTGCGGATCGCTTCGGACGCAAGCGCACGTTGATTATCGGGTCTTTGTTGATGCTTGGCGCTGGTCTCGTTTTTATCCTGACCAACAATATTGTTTTATTGATGGCCGCCGCCATTATCGGCGTGATCAGTCCGAGTGGAAATGAGATCGGGCCGTTTCTTTCCGTCGAGCAGGCTGGGCTGACGCAGATCATTCCCAACGAAAAGCGGACTTCCGTTTTTGCGTGGTACAACCTGGTTGGTTCATTTGCCACAGCGACGGGTGCATTGTCAGGCGGATGGTTGGCGCAAATTTTGCAAAGTCGCGGTTGGACTGCGTTGGATTCATACAAGGTTGTATTAGGCGGGTACGCTCTCGGCGGTTTGATTTTGGCGCTGTTATTTTTGACGGTATCGTCTGCAGTGGAAGTGAAGGAACAAATCTCAGCCGAGACAAAAGTCGTTTTAGGGCTGCACAAATCAAGGTCGATCGTGATGCGCTTGTCTGCCTTGTTCGCGTTGGATGCGTTCGCAGGTGGGTTCATAGTTCAGAGCTTGATCGCGTATTGGTTCCATGTCAAATTTGGGATTGATGCAGGCATTATCGGCTCGATCTTTTTTGGCGCAAATATTTTGGCGGGAATTTCGGCGTTGCTGGCCGTGCCACTTGCGAAACGTTTTGGCCTGATCAATACGATGGTCTTCACGCATATTCCGTCGAATCTTTTGCTGATGCTTGTGCCGTTGATGCCGAATTTGCCGCTGGCAATCGCAGTCTTGCTGGCGCGCTTCAGTATTTCGCAAATGGATGTGCCGACGCGCCAATCGTACACGATCGCGGTGGTCTCGCCGGATGAACGTTCAGCGGCGGCGGGCGTGACGGGCATTGCTCGTTCTGTGGGTGCGTCGCTTTCGCCGATGCTGACCGGAATTTTTCTGGCAAGCTCGGCGTTGTTCAGTGTCCCGTTTTTTCTGTGCGGCGGATTGAAAATCGTCTATGATCTGGCGCTCTATCGAAGTTTCAGCACGATGAAACCACCGGAAGAAAATAAATGACAAATTGGCTTGAAGTTTCCTTAACTGTAAACGGCGAATTGGCGGAAGCCGTTGCCGATGTGTTGGCACGTTTTGCGCCAAATGGTGTGATGACCGAACAGGGTGTGAAATATAACGATGCCGAAGATGCCGGTACGCCAACCGGGCCGATCACAGTGCGCGCTTATTTACCTGCCGACGAGCAACTCGAAGACACGCGGCAAAAGCTGGAAGAGTCGCTTTATTATTTGGGGATGATCCAACCGCTTCCACCCGCGACTTTTAAAATGATCGCGGATCAAAACTGGATGGAAGCCTGGAAGCAGCACTATCGGCCGATTCCCATTGGACAGCGACTTATCATCATCCCAGCTTGGATCGATTCGCCGGAGCCGGAGCGGATTCCAATCAAGATCGATCCGGGCATGGCATTTGGCACGGGTACGCATCCGACCACACAGTTGTGCATGGCGTTGATGGAAAGGCAAATTGAGACCCTAAAGGTCTCAGAGACCTTTAGGGTCTTTGATGTGATCGATGTGGGCTGTGGTTCTGGAATTTTATCCATTGCCGCGTTGAAGCTGGGAGCGAAGCAGGCCCTCGGCGTGGACATCGATGAGCCTTCGATCAAGAATTCACGCGAGAATGCGGACGTAAATGGAATCGGTGATGAACTTTTGCTCGGCGTCGGCTCGGTGACGGAAATTCTCGCGGGTAAATTTGCATTCAAGTCTGCGCCGCTGGTGGTGGCGAACATCCTCGCGCCGATCATCATCCGCTTGTTTGAGGCGGGGCTGGCGGATCTGGTCGAACCTGAGGGCACGATCATCCTGAGCGGGATTCTGCAAGAGCAGAGTCAAAGCGTGATTGAGGCCGGGCAGGCTAAGGGTCTAAGGATGAACGTGCAGCGTCAGATGGGGGACTGGGTGGCGCTGGTAATGAGTCGATAAGTCTTGATGATTAGTCCGATCGATGGGTCGGACATTTTTTATCACCCGAAGGTAAGGTTGTGAAATTTCCTCGTTATGTTAAAATGCCGAACACATAATAAAAAGGAGAATGCGAAATGAAGAAGAATGTATTCATAATTATTGCGGCCATTACATGCCTCGCCCTGGCAATCATGGCATGTAGCGTTGTATCGATCCCATCCATTCCGGGAAGCGGAACAGGTGGTGGAAATGGCAATGGAAGCGGCGGTGGCACTGGCGGCGGACTTGGAAATGCCAATAGCAATTCCAATACCAATACTAACAGCGGCGGGACAAGCAGCGGCTCCACGTTGTTGAAGGATGACTTCTCTGATAGCAACAGCGGCTGGGGAATTGGTACCGATGCCGACAGCCTCGTGGAGTATGTCAACGGCGGCTTAAAGATGACGGTGTTCAAGACCGATTATTTCACATACAGCACGCCCGATGATATAACTTATCAAAATCTTCACATTGATGTGGCTGTTGCCAATAATAGCACTGATGAGATGGCTACCTTCGGGGTTATGTGCAATCAGCAAGTTACCAAAGAGGCTTATTATTATTTTGGCGTCAGTCCGAATGGCGAATATGCGATCGCCAAGGCGGCAGTTGCAAAAGATGATGTTGTTCTGACAAACAATGGAAAATGGACTGCTTCCAAGCTGATCAAAAAGAACGCCAAGTCCTATACCCTTGGCGTGGACTGCGGTGGTGACGGCGCGCTGGCATTGTATGTGGATGGACAAAAGATTGGCTCGGTTACGGATACATCCTACAGCAAGGGCCGGGTCGCCTTGTTTGCCTGGAATGCAAAGGTCCCGTCTGGCACGGATGTAACCTTTGATAATTTCGTGATGACCTCGTTCAAGTAATAGTTTTTTGTTCCTGCTTCGTAACTGCGCCTCGACCGTCGAGGCGCAGTTTTCTTAAGCAATGCTGTCGCAGTGAATTTTTGTGCTATGATTCATTTTATATGGATCGCCGCCGGTTGCTTTATTACATCCTTCTCAATATTTTTATCTCGGCCTGCGTGACCTCGGCCATTTTGTACTGGTATGACCGAAACTATCGGGCTGTCAGCCTGCCGCAGGCGCAGGCGCCGATCGTTGCATCTGGCGCGACACCTGTTGGTCCAACTCAGCCTGTCGCACAGGGTACAGTGCAGATTGTCAGCGTGGTGGGGGCGGGAACGTTGGCTGCCGAAACTGTTACGATTCAATATACTGGTGAAGGCGAGCTTGATCTGACCGGCTGGCACATCAAAAGCAAGGATGGCAGTACCTACACATTTCCACCATTCAAGTTATTTAGGAACGGCGCGATTCAAGTTCACACTGCCAGCGGCACGGACACTGCTGTTGACTTATTCTGGGGACAGAGCAAACCTGTCTGGCAGTCGGGAGGGGCGGCTTTGTTGACCAACAAACAAGGCGATGTGCAGGATTCTTATCCAGTCCCATAAAAAAAATATGTCTCAAGCCCTTTATCGCAAGTACCGCCCACAAGGATGGGCAGAAGTCATCGGACAGGAACACGTTGTCCAGACTCTCAAGAATGCCATCGCCGCTGACCGCGTTGGTCATGCGTATTTGTTTGCCGGGCCGCGCGGAACCGGCAAGACCACGCTCGCGCGTTTATTGGCGAAGGCGGTCAATTGTCTGGCCGAAGACCGCGCTGCTCGTCCATGCAATGAATGTGAATTTTGCAAAGCGGTCAATGAAAATCGTTTCATGGATTTGATCGAGATCGATGCGGCCTCCAACACCAGCGTGGACGATGTGCGCGACTTGCGCGATAAAATAAATTTCTCGCCGTCGCAGGGCAAATATAAAATTTATATCATTGACGAAGTTCACATGCTTTCGACGGCGGCCTTCAACGCGCTTCTAAAAACTTTGGAAGAACCACCGCCGCACGCGATCTTTGTTTTAGCCACCACCGAGATTCATAAAATTCCCGCGACGGTTTTGTCGCGCTGCCAACGTCATGAGTTCCGCCGCGTGCCCGTTGATGAAATCGTCGGCCAATTAAAAAATATTGTCAAAGCCGAAAATATTCAAACCGATGACGAAGCGTTGGCTGTCATCGCTCGTCAGGCGGGAGGCGGCATGCGCGACGCAATTTCCCTGCTCGACCAGCTTTCATCCACCGGCGCGAAGATCACGCTTCAACTCACGCAAACAGTTCTCGGCACAGCCACCAGTCAAACCGTGCTTGACTTGATCGAATCGATCCAGGATCAATCACCGGCGTCCGGCCTCGAAACGATTCATCGCGCGCTCGATTCCGGCGCCGATCCGCGTTCGCTGGCGCGTCAGATCGTTGAATATTTGCGAGGTCTGATGTTGATTCAACTCGGCAATGGTGAACAGGTTGAAACAACAAAGGATGTCAAAGAGCGCATGAACATCCACGCGAAATCTTTTTCCACGCCCAACGTTTTGCGGATGATGAAAATATTTAACAACGCGGCTGTGGATTCGCGCGGCGGATGGCAGCCCTCGCTTTCGTTGGAATTGGCTCTGGCTGAATCTTTGGAGATTCCGTCTGAGCCGCCCGCTTCTATTTCGACGCCGAAAGTGGCTCCCGTTAAACAGACAAAGGCCGCGGCTGCGAGTCAACCCGTTAAAACGGAGTCCGCTAAGAGCGCGGCCCTGAGCGAAATCGAAGGGTCAAAGAAAGCGGTCATCAGTCTCGCAGAAATCATCAAAGCCTGGAAAGATATCAAGGCTGTGATTAAACCTACACATCCGGGAATAGATGGTTTGCTCAATTCATGCAGGCCGATGGATGTGCGCGGCAACGAGTTGTATCTGGGATTCCAGTCCGATAAAGTTTTGGCGCTGATGGACAGGCCGGAGCAATTGGAAGTGACGCGCAAGGCGATCCACGATGTGCTGGGTGTGGATTTGCAGGTGAAGTGCGTGGTGACGAATGCGAAGGGCAAACTGCCGCCGGATGTGTCGCAGGATGGAATGGTGGCAACCGCGCTCAATCATGGCGGCGAGATCGTGGATGTGCAGGAATAAATTATAGGGAGATATCAAAATGAAATGTATGCATTGTCTTGTCGAATTTCATTCGAAAAAGAAAGAAACATATATTGATCGAGATGTTGATGGTTATTGGTCCATTTTTTCTTATAGTTGTCCCGCGTGCAGTAGAAGTAACTTGTATCTTGTTAATGGAGAGAATTACAGTAACGGGATTGTAGAAAACACTATTGTTAGTCTTTTAGCAGTGCGTCCTTTGGGCACTAGTCGCCCTCCTTGTCCGTTAGAAGTTCCCGAAAATATTGCTGGTGATTATAAAGAAGCATGTCTTGTCTTACCTTTCAGTTCAAAAGCATCGGCTGCGTTGAGTCGCCGTTGCTTGCAAAATCTTTTGCGAGATGCTGCAAAAGTCAAACCAAGCGATTTATCTAAAGAAATCCAAGAAGTAATTGATGGCGGAAGATTATCTTCGCAGTTAGCTGATTCTATTGATGCAATAAGAAATATAGGAAATTTTGCAGCACATCCAATGAAAAGCCAAAGCATTGGCGAAATCGTTGATGTTGAAACTGAAGAAGCTGAGTGGAATCTAGATGTCCTTGAATCGCTGTTCGACTATTATTATGTTCAACCTATAAAGGTCGCCAAGAAACGTGATGCTTTGAATGCAAAGTTACAAGAGGCTGGTAAACCTCTAATGAAATAAAGACTTGTTTTTAGGAGAATTTAAAGATGGCAAAAGGATTCAATAAAGGTCCCGCGATGGGCAGTGGGGGAATGATGCAGCAGTTGCAGCGAATGCAGCAGCAACTGGCTGAAGCGCAGGCGAAGCTTGCCGAAGAAACTGTCACTGCAACGGTGGGTGGCGGTGCGATTAAAGTTGTCATGACCGGTGATCAGAAATGCAAGTCGGTAGAAATCTCTGCTGATCTATTGAAGGATGCCGACGCTGAGATGCTGCAAGATTTGGTTTTGTCCGCAGTGAATATGGCGCTCGATCAGTCGCGTGAATTGGCGTCGCAGAGATTAGGTCCGCTGGCTGGCGGGTTGCCGTTTTAGTATGTCATTGCGAGCCGCATTTTGCGCGGCGTGGCAATCTCTCGTTTGCATCAAACAGGAGATTGCTTCGTCGCTCCGCTCCTCGCAATGACGAAATGATATTATGTTACTTCCTGAGCCGATTCAGAATTTAATTAATGCACTTGAACGTCTGCCGGGCATTGGGCCGAAGTCCGCTTCGCGGCTGGCGTTCTTTTTGTTGCGCGCGCCTGAAGATGTTTCGCAGGAATTGTCCGATGCGTTGAGCGGTTTGAAAGATAAGATCGCATTCTGCGAAGAATGTTTTAATATCACTGAGGCTGGTCGCCAACGTTGCGAGATTTGCGAGAATCCAAAGCGCGATGGAGGAGTGATCTGCGTGGTCGAAGAAGCGCTGGATGTATTGGCCTTGGAACGCATCGGCGCGTATTCCGGGAAGTATCATGTTTTGCATGGAGTCCTTTCGCCGATTGAAGGCATTGGCCCGGACAATATTAAGTCCCGGCAATTGATCGAACGCGTGGCTAAGGGCGGAGTCAGGGAAGTTATCCTGGCGACCAATCCCAGCATGGAGGGCGATGCGACGGCTCTTTATTTGCAACAGCAATTGCGTCCGTTTCAGATTCAAGTTACGCGTTTGGCACGCGGATTACCTGTCGGCGGTGATCTTGAATATGCAGATCAAAACACTTTGTTACGGGCGTTATCTGGAAGACAGGAAATGGGATGAAGAACTATACGATTTTTTAAGGTTAAACTGTTTGATAAGTATTGACAAAGTCAGTGAAAAGCATATAATCATCATCCCATT
>JAJYOH010000156.1 GCA_021796315.1 Chloroflexota bacterium | reverse complement strand
ACCTGGATGTGGCGCTGGATTACGACGCGCTTAGAAAAAAATTCCACCATTCCCAAATTTCAAATGCGGCAGTCTTCTTGCCCTCGGCGGTGAAGGGGTTGTAGCCGGTGTTGCGGCAATACCATCCAAATTCATTTGCGGCTTTGACCGTGAGATCGAAAGCGTCATCGTAAGTCCCATCGACCAAAATGACTTTCGCGCCGAAGATGAGCAGTTGCGCCACTTTGGCTGGCGGCGCAGATTTGGGCGCGAAGATGATCGCCTTTTGCCCGATGGCGGCGGACATGCAGGCCAGCGCCGCGCCCGCGTTGCCGGTCGAGGCGGTGACGACGATTTCCGCTTTGATTTCCTGCGCGCGCGCCACCACAATCGCCGAAGCGCGGTCCTTGAACGAAGCCGACGGGTTGCGCGACTCATCCTTGAGCCACAGATGCTGCAGCCCAAGTTTTTCAGCGAGGCGCGGCAGCTTGAAAACAGGAGTCCAGCCCGCGGCGTGGAGCGGAGTCGCATCGCCTTCGGGCTCGGGCACAGGCAGAAGCGGCAGGTAACGCCAGAGGGAAAAGTCGGTTCGGGAGGTAATGTCTTCAGGCTGGAATTTTTTTCTAAGCGCGTCGTAATCCAGCGCCACATCCAGGTTGCCGCCATCATGAGGGCAAGTGTAAGTGACCTGCCCGGGCAGGTATTCAGTTCCGCACAGTGAACAGCGATAGCCAGTGAATTTAGTCATGGTTTCCCTTTTCTCGGCTTGATTTTACCCGATAGATGATGGAATAGAAAAAGACTCTCAGGATTAATTTCTGAGAGTCTTTTTATTTCATTACTTCGATAATTATTTTTCAATCTATCGCAAAGGCAAATAGATGATCTGGCCTTCCCATTCTCCCTTGTCACTTAATAATGCCAACAAAAGAATATCGTCAATGGCGACGTTCATTGGCACCGAGCGATCCACTTCTATTACGCCGGGCATTGGCTTACCATCTACCACACGCTGATAAGCAAATTTTGTAACGGTGTTCCGGTCATGAGTAAGCAAAACTCTGTTCGCCTGCGCCGCCCATTCCAACACCACCGGGTCAGATGCATGAGCTAACCCAACATCTTGCACGCGGACAATATCCAAAGACGGGTCGCGCCGCAGCAAGCCGCGCAGAATATCGTTATTGAAATTTTCATCCGCCGCTAAAAGAAGCATGTTATTGTTTTCCGCTTTTTTTCCGCGCCATCAGTCTTTCTCTTATCCCGATTGGATTGGAATGTTCTTCCATCTGTTTTTGCAAAGCATCTGCCTCTGCCTGACGCTGTGTCAAATAAGATTCGATCTCACCCCTTCTTCGCAGATAATATCCAAGGATGGAATACACGTCCGCCAACAGGACAGTTGGATACTGCTGGGCAATCTCCTCAGCAGTTGCGCCGTCTTTGAAGGCAGTCACAATCGTATCCAGAGTCACACGCGTATTAACAACGCGGATCACGCCATGTACATCTGTTTCCAACGGGATAACTTCAGTTGCGGTTGCCATAATTATTTCCTCAAGCTTCTAACTCGATTATAGCATGACGGTCATTTCTGCTTTCTCTCCCAAATCTCCCTTGCGATCATCTCCTGATCCACAGGCGTCTTATCAATTCTCACGCCGACTGCCAGAAATGTTATTCAGATTCAAACGGCACGCCCAGCGCGGCTGGCGGGGAAGCTCGCATGGCACGCAAAGCCTTCGCCACCACCCGCCGCGTCCCTTCCGGCATGGATGCCAGCCAGCGCTGCACCCATTCCGCATCGCCGATGTTGACCAACAGCAGGGTCAGGATCATCAACGGGAAGGGCGCGACCTGTAAGACTTGAGACGGAATACCGGGCAGGCTGGGCTGAAGCACAAGTCCAAGCCATTGAAGCAATGCAAACAGGTAGGCTCCAAATGCCCCGCGCAACGGATTCCATCCACCGAAAATGGTGATGGCCAGCGCGATCCAGCCGATGCCGTCCAGGCCGGTCTGCGTTCCCATCCACCCGGCTTTGACATTCAAGGTATAAGCGGGTCCAGCCAGCCCGGCAATCGCCCCTCCCACAACCGCATAAACATAGCGCAACCGATTGACGTTCGCGCCGCGCACAAAAGCCGCGGCGGGACGTTCGCCGATGCCTTGCAGCATCAGTCCGTGCCGGGTACGGAAGATCCACACCCAGGCCAGAATGATGACGATATAACTAAGGTAGGTTATGACATCCAACCTGAAAAATACCGGGCCAAGAATGGGAATATCCTTCAAGACCGGAATTGCCCAAGTCGGCAGGGTCGGGCCGGATTGATTCATGTACGGCACACCCAGGAAATAAGCGAGGTCGCGTCCGGCCAGCGCCAATACAAACCCAACTGCCACCTGCGATTGACGCAGCGTAATACTGCCAAATGCAACGATAAACGCCACCAATGCGCCGATCAACATTCCGGTCAAGAATCCCAGCAACAGACTTCCGCTTACGAGTGAGACAGCAAAGCCGCCCATGGCCGAGAGCAGGATCGTCCCATTCAGGGAAAGGTTGATGATGCCGGCACGCTCGGTGATCGTCTCGCCGATCACGGCAAACAGCACCGGCGCAGCAGCCGCTAAAACCCCGGCCAAACCAATTAAGATATTTGTCTGCATCACAGCACCTAGGCCTTCTTCATCAAGCGTTCGCGCACGCCCTGACCGAGCAGCACCAGCAGCACAAGCAAATCCTGCAATACGCCCGCAAAGGATGAGTCCATTTTATACACGATCTGCAATTGGACACTGCCAACGTTCAAAGCCGCGAAGAAAAACGCTATCGGGATCACCCAGATCGCCTGGTAGTTGATCAGCATCGCAACCAGCAGGCCCAGGAATCCATATCCGTTCGAGATATTGGGTAACAGACGATGATAGACAGCCATCACCTGGATGGCGCCAGCCAGTCCGGCAAACGCGCCGCATAAAAGGAAAGCGAACATGCTATATTGCCAGGTCGGGACGCCCAACAGGAAAGCCGCTCTCATGTTCTTCCCAACAGCTTTCAACCGCAGGCCAAAGTATGTTCCGCGCAGTAACAGATAAACAACAACTACAACCGCAATGGATATTCCCAACGCCCAAAGACTCAGCCCGGTGTTCGACCAGGTCGGAAGCCATAACTTTTCGTCAAACGGCTGTGTACCAGACATCGATCCGACACCCGGGCGTTTCCACGGGCCAAAGACCAGATAAATCGTCAGCGCGGTGGCGACGAAATTAAGTCCCAGACCGCCAAAGATTTCATTGACGCCGCCGAAGGTCTTCAATGCGCCAGCCAATGCCGCCCACAATGCGCCGCCGGCCATGCCGAAAAGAATTCCAAAAATGATGATCAATGCAGGCGGCATGTTCGTATCCTGAAGCAAACGCAGCATCCAGGTGGCAAAGATAGCGCCCAGCACCATCTGCCCTTCCACGCCAATGTTCCACAAGCCGGCGGAAAAAGTGATCAGCACGCCCGCGGTCGTCAATAACAACGGCGACCAGGTAATAAGAACCGCCACCAGATTATTTTTTGAACCGAAGGCGCCACTCAGGATGCTGCCGTATGCTTTGAGCGGCGGCGCACCCGCGGCGATCAGGATGAGCGTCGTGATCAACAACGCCAGGACAAGCGCACCGACTTGAAAACCAATGTTAATCCAGATATTTTTCTTCATGCGCTCTTCCCTGAATTTAATTTTGTCCAACCTATGCCGCCGATCAACTCCCCCAGTTTCTCCGTTGTCAGGGAAGCGGCGTCCAAAGGAGGAGTGACCTTGCCGCTAAAAAAGACCAATACGCGATCGCTGTATTGAAGGATCTCTTCAAGATCGGAGGAGACGAATAAGATCGACGTCCCCTGCTGGCAGCGTTCCTTGAGCTTGCTCCAAATGTAAATCGTCGACTCGATATCCAGGCCGCGCGTCGGATGTTCCAGCAGTATCAACGAAAGCGGAGTCCGAAGCAGGGCCAGCAAAGCACGTTGCTGGTTGCCACCGGAAAGCGACTCGACTGTGCTGGCAGGTGTACCGCGAATATTGAAAGATGCGATCCGCTGCTCGGCGAGTTTATTGCCTTTGTCCCGGTCAACGAACACACCCTGAGTCTCCTCAGCCAGCACAAAATGTTCGGTCAGGGTCAGGCCGGGCACCAATCCCTCCTCCATGCGCGAGGCGGGCAGGAAGGAAACGCCGCTCTGCTTGAATGTGTGATAAGATCTGCCGGTCAAATCACGACCGGAGACCAGCACCCGCCCATCGACCGGACGCAACATGCCGGAACATGCCCGGACAAAAGGGCCCTGGCCGCTGCCCTCCATCCCCGCCAGGCCGATCACTTCTCCCGCGTGGACATCCAAATTAATATCTGCAAGGCGCAGGCGAACATCTTCGACTGACAGGCCGCGCAATTCGAGCACTTTTGCGCCCGGCTTTAATGGATGCCGCGCGCCGAGGGAAATTTCCTTCCCGAACATCATCTCCACTAATTTCTTTGCATTGAAAGGAGCGCTCGCCTCTCCTACCAGCTTTCCACCCATCAATACCGCCACTTTATGGCACAACACTTCAACATCCTCAAGCTTGTGAGATACAAAGATGATGGTCATGCCCTGCCTGGCAAGCTTGCGGAGCGTTTCGAATAGTTTGTCTTTTTGGCTGGCGCTGATGCCAGTGGTGGGTTCATCCAAAATCAGGACACGCGCCCCAAGCCAGAGCAGGCGCAGGATTTCCAGTTGTTGTCTCTCGCCAACAGTCAGCGAATCGACGTAGGCCTCGGGATCGAGGGAAAAGTCAAATTGAACGGCCAGATCATGAATGTCGCGCGCAACCGCTTTACGGTCCGGGAAAAGACCGCCCGCACGTCCCAGCAAAAAATTGTCGATCAGGCGCATGGGAGGAAAATCAAGCGGATCTTGATGCAACATGCCGATGCCATGTTGAATAGCATCCGCCGGGGACTTGATAATAACTGGTTTGCCATCCAGCAGGATCTCTCCGCTATCGGCTTGAATAAAACCTGAAAGAACCTTCATGAGCGTGCTTTTACCCGCTCCATTTTCCCCCAGAATGCCTTGAATTGTACCCGCAGGAATATCGAGCACGATGTCATTATTGGCGTGGACTTTGCCAAAATGTTTTTGAATGTGGCGCAGTTCAACGTTCATGGGCAATCCCGTTCCCTCACCCCGTTGCCCCTCTCCCGTTGGGAGAGGGGTTGGGGTGAGGAATAACATCAAAGTGATTTACTTGGAAACGCTCTGGCCTTCCATGCCTTCGAGCAATTGCGGCAGGTACCAAATCTGACTGTCGGTGGCAACTACGCCATCAGCGAGATAGGATGTCTTATCCTGCAGGTTGAGTGGACCCTTCCATAAGTTCAGGCCACCCGCCAGCTCGGAGATGAAACCGTCCAACTTGGTGGACGCATCAGCGCTTAAGCCATTGCCCTTGGTGAAGCCGACTGCACTGGTGTCTGCGTTGTTGATATCTTTCCAATCCGGACCATTCCACTGGAAGCTTTCTTTCCAGCTGCCGTCTGCGGCGGATTTAATCGCCGCAAGATAAGCGGGACCCCAGTTGAAGTACGGGACGCCCAGGCAAATATCGGGAGCTACGCTGCAATTGGTCTTGTAGTCATAGGCGACCGCCCAGACCTTCTTGCCGGCAGCGTTCATCTTCTTGGCTTCGACAAGAGCCTCCGTTGTGTCAATGCCCGACATGACCACGTCATAACCGCTGTTGAAGAAATCATCAGCGACCTGAGTTGGGTCGGAGGTCACACCAGGAATGTTGAACCAGAAGCCGATCCATGTAACCTTGAACGACAACTTGGCAGGGTCATTCTTAAGGATATTGGTCCAGCAGTATTTGGCGCCGAGGTAAGCCGAGGAGGCCAGGCGGCGGGTCTCGTCATTGATCAATGGTCCAAGGTAACCGATCTTACCGGTCTTGGTGGTAAGGGCTGCCGAACAACCAGCGATCATCTTGCCATATTCCATGCGGCCCATGATATCGATCTGATTGGGCGAAGCCTGATAGTTCTTGCCATCCTTCCAGGTCCAGTCATCGGAAGAGCCGATAACATAAACATCCGGATGAGCTTTGGCAAATTTCAGAGCTTCATCTTTCATATCGTCCGAGTTGAAAATGATCAACTTGGCGCCCTGCGAAACCAACTGCTCAGCCAATTGAGATGCAGTCTGTCCGGGGTAGGATGGAGAACCGGAGTAAACATTTTCGAGATAGAGCATCTTCGAATTGGGGAACTTCTGCTCAACGTAAAGCCCGGCATCATAATGAGCCTGGCTCCAGCCCTGATCATTGTGGGCGCCGACCAAGAGCATACCAAAGATGAACGGTGCGGCAGTAGGTGCAACAGTTGGCGGAACTGCGGTATCAGGCGCTTGAGTAGCGACAGGCGCTTCCGTGGCAACGGGAGCCGCCGTCGGGGCCGGGCCGCATGCGGATAAAATCATCGCAAGGGCACCGACAAATAAGGCGACGTGCAGAATTGTCTTACGCATTGTCTTCTTCTCCTGATTGGGGTTTGAATTACAAGATGGAGCAGGCATTTTCTTTCTCACTAACGGACGGATCGCCTCCTTTCGGTTTGTCTGGACAATTCTACCAAGAAGCACATAATTCGTGAAGAATCTCGCTACCTATTTTACGGCAAACACGAAAATTTTGTGTGCAATTCGTTTAGACTAGTTTGTTTGTCTTTGCCTGCCGGCACTTCACGATCCAATCGATTCAACAACTTACACAAAAGCGGCCCGACATAAGCCGGAGAAACTTTATAAGACTCAATTGCCAATTCTTTTGCGCGCGTCCAATTGCCAGCGTGAGCATAGCCTTCGATAAAAACAAAACGCTCAGCGGGATCATTGGGATGATCATTTAATTTAAAAGCCTGATCGCCCAACTTAATGACGCTGGCCCAATCCCCCATTTGACGCGCGAGGTCGGCTCGCTCAAAATAATAACACCAGCCATGCGCCGGTTCGGGGCTGTAGACTTCGGGCATGCGCGCCGTTAAATTATCATTTATCCACGCTGACGATGACAGCTTCGCCGCATCGCGCATCATGCTTCCATCGCTGATGAAATGATTCTGTGAATCGATTTCAGGATCGAGTAAACGCAAACACCCAGGCGGCTGGAAATAGAACGCGACAACCTGCGATGTGCCGCCGGAAAATTTTCCAATGGCGTAATCATAATTAATCGGCAGCCCCGCTTGCAGTCCGGGCAAGGAGCCGCCGGGCTGCATCCGCGTTGTTGGATAAAATAAAACGTAAGGGATTTGCGATGAATGATTATCGGGCGCATAGATCCAATTCAACGCCGCGCCCAAAGAATTATCAGCATAATAATTGAACGGCCCTTCATTCATCAACACGGTTGTGTTCGGCGCAAGTCCGGGCGCGCGCCAGGTCATTTGCCAGAATAAAGTTTTTTGTGAAACCCAATCGCGGCGAAATGAATCCGCCCACAAAGCCTGTCGCCCTGCCGCCAATGCAACCAACGCAACTACAAAAGCCATTCGCACGCGCGAAGGAAAAAGTTCAAGCAGGCCGGCGAGAAAAATTCCAACGCCCAGCATGAACGAGATCGTAAAACGATCCGACGGAAAACCAAGCGAGACAACAAATTTCGCCAGCCAGTATGGAGCGCCAGCCACGAGCATCGTGGCAAGACCCAAACCGATGGTCCACAACGCGGAAGAAATATCCTGCTTTTCATGATCGCTGGAACGCCACAATAAAATTGCAGTGATGATTCCAACAATAACGACGGTAGCCGCGTAAAATAAAGTTGTCAGCGGGCCATCGGTGGACGGGTTGGGAAAATGAAAAGCGAGCGACCAGGCTTTTACGCTGACCAGCCAAAGGTCCGAAAAGACCGTTTTGATCAATCCTAAAATCGCTGCGAAAGGCTGGCTGCGCAGATCCGTCAACAACGAACTTTTATAATCCGTGTTGGAAAAAACGAACATGCGGTAAAAAACATCCGCAAGCCACGTGAGGAGATATGGCAGCCACTTGATAAATGTTTCGGGCGACAACTTTTTGAAACTATTCTTTTCTTCGGGCGGAATATTTTCGTGGACAAAAACGAGAATGACGAATGGCCGCATCAACTCGAGGAAGAAAAAATATTCCATCATCCAAAGATTGAATGCGGAGGCCAGCATCGCCGCGATGGTCAAAGGCCAAAAATATTTTGGATGGCGGAACGACCAGAACATCAACAAATACGAAAACAGGAAAAATATAAGAACGATATAGAAGTGACTGAAAACGTAAGACACCCACTGCAAATTGAATCCGGGATAAAGCAAAAAGAAAAGGCTGATGGTCAGAGCCAGGCTGCGGCGATTCGGCCAGAGCTCGCGGAAGATCGCCCAACACAAAACGGCAGTCAACCAGCGCAGGATGACAGCAAAGATCTGCCAATAAGCCGGAACGTCGGGCAAAAAATTCCCGGTGAATTGATAAAGCAATCCCCACAACGGACGACTGCTGGCAAAATAAAGTTGAAGCGCGTGCGCATCAAAGTTATAACGAATCCAGGTGATGCCGAGATCGTCCCAATAAAAACCGAGCTGGCGGAATAACAAACCATAAGCCAGAAAGGTCACGACGAACAACGCGAGCGGAATCAGGCGCGGTGAAATTTCCATCGCAACAAATTTCTTCAGCATGTTTTTTATTCGTTGACCAAACGACATGACATTTCCTTTAAAAAAATCAGGCCAGGCCTTTAATTAAAAACGGTCCGAGCGGACGAACGACAAACGCCGGTAAATGTTTCCACGTCCAAATGGCAATTTGGAATTTTGGATTCTTTTGATTCAACCCAGGCGCTTCCGCGCCCTCACGCAAAGAATACCAGTACGCGAGCAATTGTTTTCCCGGCTTCCACTTTGATTTAAATACTTCATTGCCCGAACCGATCAAACTGCGACCCATGTCAAAAACTTGAAATCCTTTTTGGCAATAGCGCGTGATGACCGACCAATATAAAAATTCTCCGGCATAATCCGAGCGAAATTGATGAAGAATATTCGCATGGAGATTTGTAGCGACTTTGCCTTGAAAGATAAACACCCCCGCGCCCGCCAACTCTCCGCGCGGCCCATAGATCACAGCAAACTCAAGTGTCTCACCTAAAGACTCAGCCATCGCACCTAAATAATTTTTGGCATGATACGGCGAGCCAAGCTCGTGCATACTGCGCGCCAACGCCTCGTACGCGTCATCCAGCAAATCAAGATGACCAAACTTCACCGAGAAATTTTTTTTCAAAGATTTGCGGACATGATTGCGATGATCGGAACTATAAGATGAAAGCAAAGCATCGGGATCGGGCGACAGGTCAACGCGATAGGTTGCATAGTTCGGATGTTGAATCCAGCCATCGGGCGGAGTCATCTCCCCCGCCTCGAACCGGACGTTGACATATTCCACGCCCAATTCTTTTGCCAGCATCCGAGCTTGATCCAACAACGCGTCGCGCGACTCGATGGATGAAAAAGCGAATCCGCCGTAAGAACCAAAAGGCGCGGTCGTCAGATAATCGCCGAAGATGGGATGTTCGATTCGCGCCAGAGCCAGCAGACCGGAAATGTCGCCATCTGTTTTAGCGACGAGTCGATAAATTGAAAAGTTATAAATTTTCTCAACGAACTTCATCCACGAATCCAGGCCGATAAAACCGGCGGAGGAAGCAAGAGAGTCGGGCAAGGTCAGCGATTCACTGGATGAGAGAATCGACACTTCAGGTTTCATCGTCATGACTGCGAAGCAAGCATCTCATCGTAATAAGCGGCGAGCGGCGAGACGGGGAAATTTCGGAGCAAGGCTTTCAAGAACCCAGACTTGTTCCAGGTGAAAGGCCACAATAACGGATGCCGGATCAGGTCCGGCAAGAGGCGGCCCGGCCAATTCGTCGGCGAGACCAATTCGTAAGGATGCAAAAACATAACGGGACTCCGACCAGCCTTCAATTCCCGCTCGAGAATTTTCAAGATCAATCCATCCAAAATGCCAACGCTAAAACTTGAGCCGAACGGAAATTCACCACCGGCAAGGAGGCGTAATGAATATTCGCGCGGCGCATGATATTCATGCTTCGGCCCAAACACTTTAAGTGTGCTGACCGGGAATTCCCAAAGTTTATCTTTTTGAAGCGCCGTTCCGGCGGGCGCATAAATGGATGAGCTATAAGAAAATCCTGCGGCTTGAAGAAGCGGATAAGCATCTTCGCTGATGGTGATCATCGGCGTGCGAAAACCACGCACATGAAATTTTTTACGCCACGATAACGAATCGCGCAGGTCGGCTTGAAGCTCGTTGACATCATGCAAATGCCGATGGAACTGGCAATGCAAACCAAGCTCATGTCCCGCAGCAACGATCCTCTGCGGAATTTCTGGATACCACTCGGCAACCTCGCCAACGATATAAAAACTTATTTTTGAATCGCCAAGCTTTTCAAGGATCGGATCGAGCGCTGACAAAACAAAGCCCCCATCCAGATCGCGGCGCTGGGCGTGATCTGTTAATTTATCGTAACGCCGGGTGAGGGCAAACCAGGGTTCATAATCTATGCTTAGAAGAACGCGCGGGGAAGGAATCATGTGGGCGAATTATAGCAGGTTGAGTTAAAGTTTTTGGACACGGATACGTCCTGGTAGTAAACGACAAAAAAGTATCCTTGCACCTTGAAAGCCGAATAAAACTTCCTGAACGGAAACGTGGACGACCTCGTAAAAG
>JAJYOH010000155.1 GCA_021796315.1 Chloroflexota bacterium | reverse complement strand
CGGCATTTATTTCTACATGATACGTAAATGTTTCTGATATTCCGTTTTTGACTTCAACCTTTGTATCCCCTTCTTTCGGCCCGGCGGGGGTCGGGGAGGATTCCGGGGTCGGCACGGCGGTGGGGGTTTCGGTCACAGAGGGGGTAGCTGTGACGGTGGGGGATACTTCCACTGACGCGGTCGGTATGGCTGCTACCAGGGTTTGTGGGGAACAAGCTGTCAGCAAAATACAGCATATCAAGAGTGAGAACAAAATCCTTTTCATATCACCACCTCCGTAAACAAAAAGAGTCGGATGAATTCTATCACCCGACTCCCGAATATCTAATCTCCAATATCGTTACTTTTTCTTCCCGAACTTCTTCATCAACAAATCCTGCAAGGTCGGCTGACCGATCTCCTGCAATTCATATCGAACGCGCTGATACGGTTTCTTGATCTTGATGACACGCGTCAGGTCAATTGGCGTGCCGACGATCACTAAATCCACATCTGATTTATTGATAGTTTCTTCCAGGTCTTTCATCTGCGCTTCGCCGTAACCCATGGCGGGAAGGATCGGTCCCGTCTTTGGATATTTGACATACGTTGCCGCGATGGATTTCACTGCGAACGGCCGCGGGTCAACGATCTCAGCCGCGCCAAATCTGTGCGCCGCAACGTAACCAGTGCCATAAGCCATCTCGCCGTGAGTCAATGTTGGGCCATCTTCGATAACCAGTACGCGCACCCCGCGAATGGCTTCGGGGTTGTCCACGAATAGCGGGGAGGCGCCTTCGATCACAACCGCATTCGGGTTGAGCCGATGCAGGTTTTCGCGCACAGCGATCACGTTGTCGGGATCGAAATTCCACGTGATGCAGATATGCAAGCCGCTGCAGCTAAACACATGGAACCAAGATTTGAGATCGGCGACTTGCTCTCCTTCGGCGAAAGGGATGGATACCGTCATGTAACGCATGTGGGAATAAGTCTTGGCGGATATGTAATAATCCACTCTTCACGTGGGCGAAATGGCGTTTACATTGACGATGTGCGGGAAAACGAATCTTTGCGCAAGATCTATATGCAAGCAGGGTCGTTCTTGAGATGAGAAATGCGGCGATGGATAAGTAACAAGTGATATGTTGCAACGAACAACATAGAGCCGTGCAATAAGAGTATGGTAGAAATCGCTTTTTGAGAAAAATAAAGTCTTTCGTGCATATCCGTGAAAAGGCTTGCTTGGAGAACAATGTTGATAAGCATTCACATACATAGTTATGTATGTGATAATGTGTCCGATTCGCTGCTGGCGGAGTATTATTCGAGTTGTATCGCTGCGTGGCGATGAGACTAAACAACAAGAACAGACTGACCCAAGAAAAGGAACAATATGAAAATTCTAATTGCCGCAGATATGGAAGGGATTACAGGCGTTGTATACTGGGATCAGGTCAACCCCAATCATCCCGAATATTCCCGCTTCCGTAAATTAATGACCGGAGATGTCAATGCCGCCATTCGCGGCGCTTTCGCGGGAGGCGCAACATCAGTCGCCGTGACGGATGGTCATAACAACAGCAGGAATATTCTCATCGAAGAATTGGATCCGCGCGCCATGCTTAATTCTGGTACACCTTCGCGCCTTTCGATGGTGCATGGTGTGGATGAAGGTGTGGACGGCGTCATGTATATTGGCTATCATGGACGCATGGGCTCGATTAACGCCATTCTCGACCACACATGGTCTGATGAGCGCGTGTCAGGATTATGGATTAACGATCGGGCGTTTGGCGAATCGGGTTTGAACGGCGCGGTATGCGGTCATTTTGATGTTCCCATCATTATGGCGTCTGGGGATCAAACCCTGTGCGCGGAGGTTCGGGAATTTTTTGGCAATGAGATCGAAACCGCACAGGTGAAGAAAGCCGTGAGCCGCATGTCCGCGGAATGTTTGCCGCCCTCGGTGACGTCAAAGTTAATTGAAGAGGCTGCAGAGCGCGCCATGAAAAATCTCAAGAACAAAAAAGCGCCCAAGCCCTTCAAAGTCCCTGCGCCCATCAAGATGACGGTGGAATTCGAACAATCAGATATGGCTGACAAAGCCGCGTTCTTACCCCATGCAAAACGGACCATGGATCGTCGCGTTGAATACGCGGCTGATGACATGGTCACAGTATATCTCGCGTTCCGCGCCATGCTCGCGCTGGCGAGGTAGGTATACGCCGATCAGGTGTAGGCGAAAATGAACTCAATCGAAAAATGCAAGACCACTTTATTTGCTATTAGCAGTCAGCGCGTATTGCGGGTAAAATAGCCTCGAATGGGTTCTCCTGGCATTTGCCAGATAAATTTCTTACTCTCCAAGGAGGAGACATGAAACTAAATCGTGTATTTCCGTTCGTTATGCTGGTGATTTTATTGGCCGGCATTTTGACGGGCTGTGGCTCTGCAACCACACCCGAAGTGCAAAGCCCGGCAGGAGCAACTAGCGCTCCGGCTGAGCCGACAGTTGCCCCCACTGGCGGCACCCTGGTCATCGCTATGAACCTGGATGATGTAGTCACGCTTGATCCCGCTTACGCTGGTGAGACGACCAACCTGTTCATCCACATCAACACGTATGACACCCTGGTCGATATCCGCCCCGAGGACTTGAATACCATCGTGCCACGACTGGCCGAATCATGGGATGTCAATGCCGATTTCACTCAATTCATTTTCCACCTGCGCAAGGATGCCAAGTTTGCCTCCGGTAATCCTGTCACCGCTGCGGACGTGGTTTTTTCATGGAACCGCCTGCTGAATGTGGCTGGCGCACCCGCTTTCAACCTGGATGGCGTCGGCAAGGTTGAAGCAGTGGATGATTACACTGTCAAAGTCTCAACAACGGTCGGCACCGATGGCAAGGCCCAACCCCTGCCCCAGTTCCTGTCCAGCGCCAGCAACCCCAGCCTGGGCATCCAGGATTCAAAGCTGGTCAAGGAGCACGGCGGTACCGATGCTGCCGACGCCAAGACCGCAGACAAGGCCAAGGAGTGGATGGATCAGAACTCGGCTGGCTCCGGGCCTTTCATCCTTACCAAATGGTCACCCAAGTCCGAAATTGACCTGGTCGCCAACAAGAATTATTGGAAGGGTGCCCCCAAGTTTGACAAGGTCGTCATCACCCATGTATCTGATCCCACCACCCAACTGCAGATGCTGCAAAAAGGCGATGCGGATATGATCGGCAACCTGGCAACTGATCTGGTAGACCAGGCCAAGGCCGATCCCAACCTGACCATTTCTGTCGACCAGTCCCTCGATGAAAACTACCTGGCCATGGCGTACCAATGCCCCGATGCCATCAAGGCCAAGAATCCTGATGTATTCAAGACCCTGCAAAGCCCCGATTCGTTCGCGATCATTTGCAAAAAGGAAGTTCGCCAGGCAGTGGCCTACGCCATTGATTACGAAGGCATCGCCAAGGCCGTCTTGAACGGTTATGCCGCCCGCGCCCCCAGCATCATCCCGATCGGGATCATCGGCGTCGATCCGTCCAAGACTCAGGGCCGCGATCTGGCAAAGGCCAAGTCGCTGCTCGCCGCTGCCGGATACCCCAACGGCGTAACGCTTGACCTGTATTACGCTTCCAACGCCACCCGCGATACCGTCGCCGCCAAGTTGAAGAACGACCTGGCTGAAGCCGGCATCACCCTCAACCTCAAGCCACTGGAGCAGAGTGTTTATCTAACCCAGATGCGCGCCCAGCAACTCCCAATGGCCTTTGGCGGTTGGACTCCTGATTACCTGGATGTGACCATGTGGACCGACTACTTTGGATTGGGTGATCGTTCGATTGCCTTCCGCATGTGGTTCCAGAACGCCGATGCCAACAAGCTGGCCACCCAGATCCGCACCACTTCCGACCCCGCCATTCGCAAAACTGCTGTGGAGCAGCTACAGGCCATCTTTATTGAAGAAATGCCGTTCACTATGCTCTATCAATCCCAATATGTGCATGCTTTCAGCAAGGATTTAAAGGGTTTCAAATTCCACCCGGTCTGGTTTGTTGACCTGTCCGGCCTGTCCAAGTAATTCGAATACCGGTAACCGGTAGAGGCGGGGCCTAACCCGCCTCTACTTTTTTTCGGTTGGAGGTCGATAGAAACAGATGAGTCTCATCCAACATCTCACCCGACGTCTGCTACTCATGATCCCAATGGTTATTGGCATCACCCTACTCCTTTTTGTGGTGACGCATATCGTGCCAGCAAACCCCCTGGCAGTCATTTTGACTGAACGATCGATGGATGATCCTGAGGCGGTCAAGGCTGCCACTGAAAAATGGGGGCTGGACAAACCATTGCCGGAGCAGTACTTGATTTATTTGGAGAACCTGCTGAAAGGTGACCTGGGTACATCCTTTAAGACCAAAAACCCGGTTGCATCAGACTTGAAAAACTTTCTGCCCGCCACCCTAGAACTTTCCATCGGTTCTTTTATTTTTGCCATCCTGCTCGGCCTGCCATTGGGGATCATTTCTGCCACAAAAACCGGTAGTTTTGTGGACCATTTTACCCGGGTCATTTCCCTGCTGGGTGCTTCCATGCCGCCATTCTGGTCCGGGCTGCTGATCTTATTCGTCTTTTATTACAAACTGGGTTGGGCCCCGGGACCCGGCCGGATAAATTCCCGCATTGGCGCTCCGCATTCGATCACCGGCCTGTTTGTTTTCGACTCACTGTTGACGGGCAACATGCCGGCTTTGTGGAGTTCGCTCAGCCACCTTATCCTGCCTTCAATCATTCTGGGCTGGTTTACCCTGGCCTTGATCGCGCGCATCACCCGCTCTTCGATGCTGGAAGTCCTCTCGCAGGATTACATTCGTACTGCCCGGGCCAAGGGCCTGGCGGAAAAATGGGTCATCATGTCACATGCCCTGCGCAATGCGCTTATCCCGCTGGTTACACTGGTCGGTCTGGCATTTGCCGGCCTGATGAGCGGCGCCATCATGACCGAAACGATTTTCTCCTGGCCTGGGATTGGCCGTTATGCAGTGGAGGCAGCCGCCAACCTGGATTACCCTGCCATCACGGGGACAACCTTGCTGATCGCCATCGTTTATATGTTGGTGAATATTTTTGTGGATGCGCTCTATACCATCATCGATCCACGCATTCGGGCAGGATAAGCCATGACTGTGGCAGATTTGGCCCGACCTTCGTTACCCCAAAATGCTGACAGCCCCATCCGGCGCAGCCTGCGCGCTTTGCGCCGCAACCGGATGGCCATGCTTGGCTTTATTATCATCCTGGTTTGGGCCGTGGCAGCGATCATTGCTCCTTTCACTGCCATGCGCGATCCTCTCGCCCAGACGATTGGTGACCGGCTTAAACCTCCTTCCACCCAGTATTGGTTTGGTACGGATGAACTGGGCCGAGACGTGTTCAGCCGTGTGATCTATGGCGCACGTATTTCCCTGCCGATCGGTTTTGTGGTCATCATGTTCGCAGTGATGATGGGAGTGCTGGTTGGCGCATCCGCCGGTTACATTGGTGGTATGTATGATCTTTTGATCATGCGTTTGGCCGATATTACCCTGGCATTTCCCTCGATTGTACTCGCACTGGCCATTGCCGCTGTTTTGGGCCCCAGTCTTATCAATGCGCTGATCGCCATGGTATTGGTTTGGTGGCCCGAATATGCCCGCCTGATGCGCAGCCAGGTGTTGAGTGTAAAGAACAACGAATATGTCACGGCGGCGATTGCTCTCGGCGCGTCGCGAAACCGCATCCTTATTACCCATATTCTTCCCAATACCTTTGCACCCATCCTAGTCAAGGCTTCCCTGGATGCCGGCAGCGCCATTCTCAACATCGCTGCGCTCAGCTTCATCGGCTTGGGTGCTGTACCGCCTACTCCCGAGTGGGGTGCCATGATCTCTGCAGGACGATACCAGTTCTATAGCTGGTGGCTGACAACCTTCCCCGGTCTTGCCATCCTCATGGTGGTATTGGGTTACAACTTCCTTGGTGAAGGTGTTCGCGACTCCTTTGATCCGCGCATGACTTGATCCTAATCGGTTTACGAAACGACAGCCTCAAAGCGGGGCTGTTTGTTTTCATGGCGGAATATTGTTTTCAAACGTAAATACGTGGCACGCGCCTGTGGATCAGTGTGGTGAAATCCACCTGTGATGTTTGGTATAGGTTGGCCAAATCGTGCACCCATAGGGACGAATCGCCTTGCTGGCCGATGATCACAACTTCCTCGCCCATTCGATAAGGACGGGGCAGCCGCACCATCAACTGGTCGAGACACAAGCGTCCCACTACCGGACATTTGATTCCGTCAATTATGATTTGGTTACCGGGCAGGCGACGCAAACCATCTCCATAGCCTACTGGTATGATCCCGATGAGTTCTTCGTGAGGAGTAATGTAGCTTCCGCCATAGCCTATGGTCCAACCGGCTGGTAAAAGGCGGCAGGATGCCAGTTGCGCTTTCCAGATAAGTACTGGCCGATAAGAATTGGGAAGTGGCTGGTCAATACGGATGCGTAATCCGAGAACCACATTGCCCACCCGTATCATGTCATAACGGCTTCGCGGCAGGAAAAAAGCCGCAGCTGAATTGGCAAGATGCGCCCAGCGCGGACGCAGACCGGATTCTTCCATTGCTCGAACAGCCAGATCAAAGCGCTGGCATTGGTTTTCGTTAATTGGATTTTGATCTTCGGCTGTTGCGAGATGGCTGTACATCCCGTCGATGTAGATTCCGCCTGCCGCTTGCGCCTGACGCGTGAAGGAAACAATTTCCTCGGCGAAAACACCCAATCGTCCCATGCCTGTATCCACTTTCAGGTGAACATGAACAGCCTGACGGGCGGCGCGGGCGCGAGTGGAAAAAAGTTGAAGCGTTTCCAAACTATGCAAAGTCAATGTAACATTGCTGACGATTGCTTCATCCACCTCGTCGGGCGTAACCATACCCAGCACCAGAATGGGAGCGCGGATTCCGTTTTGGCGCAAGGCGCGCGCCTCCCCAAAGCGCGCCACGCCGAGCCAACTTGCGCCGCCTTCTATGGCTGCCCGACTCACTTCAACAGCGCCGTGCCCGTACGCATCGCCTTTGACGATAGCCATCAGCGGTGTGCCGGTATCGCGGAGAATTTGGGAGCAGTTGCTGGAGATCGCCAACAGATCGATCTCGATCCAGGTGGGATAAGTTTGGGCCATTTTGTTGAATTATAATCGCGGAAAGATTGGATGTACTTATGCTTGAACCGATTCTTGAAACCATTCATCTGTCTTACTCCGTTCCCTACTTCGCCCAGGTTGCCAGCCCGGAGTTGGCTGAATCTATCTTTGTGCATGGATTAGATCCAATACAAGACCCGCATTGGGCCGAAAGTGGAGCAGAAACTCCGCAGGAATATGCCTATTGGGTTGAACGCGCCTGCGGAGTAGCCTGCTTGAAAATGTGCGTGGAAGCTGCCGGCGGCTCGATACGATCGCTTGTGGATTGGGCGCGCCTCGGCCTGGAGCGAGGCGGCTATTTGGTTCGCCACAACGCGGACGGCAGTATTCAGGAAGTGGGTTGGGTACATGGCGTGCTGGCTGAAATGGCACAAGAAAACGGTCTGAAAGCGGAAGCCCGTCCAGCCAGCGTGGAAGAAATCCCGGCATTTTTGCGGCAGGGATCCATGGTGATCGCTTCTGTTTCATACGAGGCTGGGGATGACCGCCTGCCCATTACCCGGCAGGGTGGGCACCTCATGGTCGTGGTGGGCGCGGAATGTGTGGATGGCCGCCCGCATGCTTTTTATGTTAACAATCCTTCGGGGCGGCGAGCTGAACTACAGGCTGGCGCGCGCCTGTCGCTTGAACGTTTTGCAGCAGCATACAGTGGACGTATTATTGTTATCGGGCGAGCATAGTCAGCATTCTTTGAGTTCATCGGTGGTTAAAACGAATTTTATGAATTACTCTAACGCTAACATAATTTTTGCGCAATCCGTGCCAAAAATCGGAAAACGGCAAAAATAATTTCGTTGTGGCGCTTTATCCTGTGCTGGGAAAAAGAGTAGAACCACAATCTGTAATTGATTACTAAAACGCACTCTTTTGGGATCAGTTTTTGTATAAAAATGTGTGCCCTACTGAAAACCCGGTCAGCTCGATGGCTGGCCAATCCGCAATGGTGCGCGCGAGTTTGAGGATGCGGTGATAAGCACGCGCCGACAAATTAATTTGACTCATTGCCGTGCGCATCAGGCTCTGACCTTCATCCTGTAACTGACAAAATTGACGAATCTCCTCGATGCACATGTCCTTATTTCCGAAGATGTTTGACCATAAATTTGCTTATGAGTTTTCGTAAGCGTTGCTGTCGTGCGGATGTGTAACTTATAAAACAGCAAAATTCCCCGCACTTAATTAAAAGTACGGGGAAAGCGAATTGATTGTTTATCGGTATGCCTTTGCGAAGCATAGCGCCATATATGGCGAAACAATGCGAATTTATAGAAGTTTATCGTATTTGGGCAAAATTAGCGCGGTATAAGTTGTGCAGGTCTGAACTTATACCCGTATATTCGATATATACCGCGCAAAGCTTATCTTCATGGAATTATAGGGTTGGTTAGAAACCATTTAGGCATGTTGTTAGCAAATTCTTGGCAATAATTCTCCCGCTGGCAGATCAACCATGCGTGAGCCACCAATACTCGTCTTTGCCACAACCAGCCCAGGATGTTCTGCGACTACAGACCCAATACGCGCAGCCTCTTTGCCGAATGGATGTGCATGCATGGCTTCAAGTACAGGCTCCACCTGACTTTCAGGAACGATGGCGATCAGTTTGCCTTCATTGGCGATGTAGAACGGATCCAGGCCCAGCATTTCACAAGCCGCTTTGACTTCCCGGTGTACCGGGACCTTATTCTCTTCGAATTCAAAGCCTACATTCGAGGCTGACGCCAACTCATTGAGCACTGCAGATAAGCCGCCGCGCGTGGCATCGCGCAGGCAGTGAATATCTTTGGTCACATTCAGCATCGCCTTGACCAGACCATTCAGCGGCACGGTATCACTGCGAATCTCAGTCTCGAATTGCAGGCCCTCGCGCACGGACATGATGGCAATGCCATGATCTCCCATCGTGCCGCTAACGATTACCGCGTCACCCGGTTGAGCATTCTTGGGCGAGATGCCCACGCCTTCGGGCACGAGGCCAATTCCTGTGGTGTTGATATATAAACCGTCACCATGACCTTTGTTCACCACTTTTGTATCGCCGGTAATCAACTGGACTCCCGCCTCACTACAAGCATCCGCAACTGAGGCGACGATCCGGCCCAGGCTTTCCATGGCTAGCCCCTCCTCCAAGATGAAGCCGGAACTCAGGAACATGGGACGCGCGCCGCTCATCGCCAAATCGTTGACCGTGCCGTTGACCGCCAGTTCGCCAATATCACCGCCAGGGAAAAACAGCGGACTGACCACGAACGAGTCAGTGGTGAAAGCCAGCCGCGCACCATTAACGTTGAACACAGCCGAGTCGCCCATCTGGTTGAGCAGGTCATTTTCAAAGGCTGGCGCGAACATGTGCTGGATCAGGTCGGCCATCATCCTGCCGCCACTGCCGTGTCCCATCACGATGGTTGGATAATTTTGCAAGGGGACTGGGCAGGTCCAATTCATGAGATCAAACTTCGAGTTCATTTTTTGCCGCCATGGCGTAACGACCGTAGCGATAATACGCGGCGCACGCTCCCTCGGATGAAACCATTGTCGCTCCCAAGGGAGTCTCTGGTGTGCACTCTTTACCAAAGGCCGGACATAGATTAGGTTTTTTCAAACCTTGGAGCACCAGCCCACTGATACACAAACTGGATTCCTGCGTAGCGATCGACTGTATTTCGGGGAAACGCAACTCCGCATCATATTCAGCAAATTCTGTGCGTAGCTTATATCCACTTTGAGGAATGACTCCGATACCGCGCCACGGACGGTCACACGGCTCAAAGACTCGATTGATAATCGCCTGTGCAGGAATGTTGCCTTCGTGCAAAACTGAGCGCGCATACGCGTTTTCAACTTCGGCGCGGCCATCTTCCAATTGTCTGACACATTTCAATACGCCATGAACAATATCAACCGGCTCGAAGCCCGTCACGACAATCGGCACGCGATATTTTTTCGCCAGTGGTTCATATTCCCAATAACCCATCACCGTGCAAACATGACCGGCAGCTAAAAATCCATTGACTTGTACATCCGGTGATTCCATCAAAGCGGTAATCGCCGCCGGCACTGTCACATGGGAAACCAGCATAGCGAAGTTATGAATGCCTTGCGCCTTAGCCTGCACAACAGCCATTGCATTTGCGGGTGCAGTGGTCTCGAAGCCGATGCCAAAGAAGACAACCGTCTTCTCAGGATTTTCACGCGCCACCTTCAGCGCGTCGAGAGGCGAGTAAAGGATGCGAACATCACCTCCAGCCGCGCGAACCGCAAACAGGTCCCGCGCCGAACCGGGCACGCGCAACATGTCGCCATAAGATGTAAAGATCACACCTGAACGAGATGCAAGGGCGATAGCTTTATCCACTTGCTCAAGCGGCGTCACGCAGACCGGGCAACCGGGCCCGTGCACGAGCTCGATCTTCGGTGGCAGGAGTTGATCCAACCCGCTTTTGATGATCGAATGAGTCTGCCCGCCGCATACTTCCATCAATATCCAGCGGCGAGTGACGATATGACTCAATTCAGTAAGCAGTTTTTGTGTCAGCGCGCCATCGCGGTATTCATCTATGAACTTCATGGCTGGACTCCCGCGTCTGGCAACTCGCTGGAAAGCA
>JAJYOH010000154.1 GCA_021796315.1 Chloroflexota bacterium | reverse complement strand
GCCCAGAAAATATCGCCGTAACTGCCATATCGATCTTGAACCCGGTACCAGATCTGACCGGATTCAACTTTGATTTTATCTGCCCAGACGATCTGACTGTAATAGTAGCGAAGCGGCTGACCCAAACCCGCTCGATTTTTAAAGCGAGGCGAGCGGGCGGGTGGGTTCTCCTGGACAAGCTCAATGAAGGGGACTGTCACTTCGAGCCACATGCCACTCGCGTTGACAGGAAAAGTCTCAACCGGCTGGTTTGGGATGTTTTTCACCGGCTGTAATTCGGGCGACCAGAGATAACCTTCACCCGTGTCCACCCAGCGCTGGTTAATACGCCCCGGTTTAGGGCCAACAACTTCCCTCAGCACGGGAACGATTGTGTCCTCGTAAATCGTGCGCAGGGTGGAGCTATTTTCGTCAGGGGCGGTTTTAAGTTCCATTTGGGTGGTGGCCACCCGTCCCAGGCGTTCGGACTTCGGAAATTCTACCGACGGAAACAGCTTCGCCAGCGGGCGAAGGGCCATTCCGCCTAAACCGAGCGCCGAAAGTTTCAGGAAATCGCGGCGTGAGAAAATGTTATTTGGCATCTACATCAATTACGGTGGGATGCTTGTGTTCCTGGGTAATCTGCTGTTGGTGCTCATGGTCATGTCCACCCATGAATTTCATCATGAGCAGATGCGAGAGAGGGCAGACAAGCAGAATTACGCCATAGACAACTGTACTGACCGGGATCTTGAACACGGTAATAGCAGCGAGTGCTGCAATCGGGATTAAGCAGCAGGCGACCATGATAAGCATATGCTTTTTGGACATGATTTTCTCCTTTTTACGATTCGCGTTTATAAGGCGGC
The DNA here is from genome assembly GCA_021796315.1 of Chloroflexota bacterium. Next base: position 9,989 of record JAJYOH010000154.1, on the reverse strand, counting down.
AACATGATGAATAGGTTGCCGTTTTCGATTTTGGTGGTGAACTCATCCAGAGGGCGGGGTGGCGGGCCGCTGACATTCTTGCCGGTCAGGTCAAAGTGCCCATCGTGACAGGGGCTGACGTAATGTTCAAGATCTGGATGCCAGGTGACCCGGCAGCCAAGATGGGTGCAGACATTTGATAATACCTGGACTGTCTTGTCATCCTGGCGGACGACAAAGACGCCGTAGCTCAACGCGGTTCTTTCCCAGCCGTTCACGTTGGTCTGAGTAAATTCGAAAGAAGCTGGTGTGGTTCCGATGGGATATTTTTCGAGTGGACCGAGATCGATCCAGCTTGCCGCCTTGCTCTCTCGAAGCGCAGGGGAAATCAGGAAGCCAATGACCGGGACAGAAGTTGCCAGGCCAATCAAGCCGCCGATGGCAGCCGTGGTTGCCTTGATAAAATCACGGCGGGAGATGTGGTTGGAGGGTGAGTTTTGTGCCATGCCAGCCTCCTTTGGAAAAGGTTATTTCGTGCTCAAATCCCAGGTAAAGGTGCGGATGACATTGTCGATGCCGGTAAGGGTCAGGGTCAACTGTTTTGCGCCGTTTAGGATGGGTTTCCCACCCTGGGTGGCCGGAAAGGAAAGCGTGCCTTCAGCGTGGTGACCGCCGCTGGGCGCATCCCATTTCTCTGGCTGGATGGCAATTCCGGTATCAGTGGTTAGAGTGGCGAGAGTCGCCAAGTCCATATTTAGTTCCACCGAATGAGTATCCATCACCACCTCAAATTTCAATGTGTCGCCCGGATTGTCCAAATTAAGCGGGGTAATTTTTACTGTTACCGCTCCCTGTCCGTCGGTCAGGCTCAAGTGAACAGAATCCGCACTGGCAGGTACTGTACTCACAGAACCCGCGCCCGAAGTACTCGTGCTGGCTGGAATTTGAGTGGGTGATAAATCCTTCTGCGCCGGGGCGCAGGCCGCAAGGAAAAGGGATACCGTTAATATCAGAATGGGTAAAATGCGTTTCATACAACCTCTTTGGGCTTGAATTTGAATATTTTGATAATCATATACCCACCTTTCAGGTTCGTCATCCGCCATGTCGCTCGATTTGGTATGAGCAATCCTGCTTATATGCAAATCGGGCTAATAATGTATATTGACCAGTGTACCGGCCGATGCAAAATTAAAGAGCCACTCCGAATCGGGTATGCGCAGATTGACGCATCCGCGGCTCATGGGTGTGCCAAAATTGTTGTGCCAGTAAGTGCCATGAAAGCCATATCCCTCAAAAAAGTACATAATGAAAGGTACATCGGGCAGGTAATAACCCGGCCCGGACATATCAGCATGGTGATACTTGATATAAATGCGATATTGACCAGTCACGGTGGGTGTCTTCGATGTTCCAGTAGAAACCAGAAACGAATTTACAACGGTATCGTCTTCATAGGCATACACCACCTGGTTGGTCAGATCGACATCGATCCAGCGTCCACTGCTGACAGCGCTAACGACTCGGTTGGCTGGTAGGATAGGTGTGGCAAATGGGACGCTTGTATCGGTGGGTAGTGGAGTGGGCGAAGCGCCTTCCGCCACATCCAGGGTGGCCGTTGCCAATTCTGCAACTATGGTTGGCATTGATGTGGTTGTAGGCTGTGGAGAAGCGGTTGACGCAAAGGCGGTTGGTGAGGTTAACAGCGGCACAGGTGTGACAGACGGCTGGACAATGGCTGCCGATGCCGGTGTTTCGGTCCTGGTCGTTGAGTCATCATTGGTAATAACCGCCGAAATTGTGGCAGCCCCGCTTGAATCTTGTGACGAAGCCGGTTTTACGATGTTCACCTGCGCCCAGGCAGGCCCATGTTCCCTTCTGGTAAATGCGCTGCTGCCTACGTAAGCCGCCGCAGGCTGAACACCTTGCCAGACCAGCCAGATCAGAACCACGCCGATCAGAACACTTAGCGAAGCAAGATATAAATAATGCGGGAGTTTTAATGCATCTTTTTTGGGGGGAGTATTTTGAGACTCGCTACCTTGAATCGGGGGGATTACAACGGGAACGGCAGGCGTTACATTGCGCGGTTGCGTGATTGATCCTGGGAATTCAGCAAGTCGAGTTCCCGGTAAATTGTTCGCTGCGACTGCGCCAGCTTGTTCGGTTTGCGCTAAACGCTTTTTTGCCCAGATCATGCCTTTGAGAGCCCGATTGCTCTGAGGGTTGATCTGCAAAGCTTTTTGTAGATGGATAACACTATCCTGTGGATCCACCAGTGCAGCCATCAACAACCAGACCTCTTCCAGTTCTGGGGCAAGCTGTGAAGCCTGAATAGCCAACTGGCGGGAGGCAACCTTATCTCCGCTTTTCAAGGTTTGTTGAGCTTCTTCCAGAACTTTAAACGCGGCGGTTTGGTTTGGATTCATAGGATACTTGTCCGGCCTTAACTATGAGTTGGGTGTTTGCATGGCAGCGATATTGTTCGGGACAATTTCGTAATGGTTCAACAGGAATAAAATGTTTCTTGCATCGTTTCCGATTTATGTATAACGAGTGATCATATCCTCATCACCCGGGTTCGTCATCCGCCATACTGCCCGATTTGGGGCAAGCAATACTGCTTATATACAAATCGGACTGATTTAGTATAAAATCCACAAGCACACAAGCGATATTGCCAAATCACAACAATTCCTATATAGGCAAAAATGCCTATATAGGAATGCGACAGATGGCGGTTACATCATTGGATATGGAAGGGTATGCTAGTAGTAATATTCGTATTTTGAGCGGAGAGCCAGATGCCAACCACTTCCCCTTTTGTGATTTTGCACAAGCCTTGTGACGAGGCTATTACTTGGGCTGCTCGCAAGTTGGAGCAAGCCGGGTTACAGACAATGAGAACTTTTGATTTACAGGCTGCCCGTTTGGCGCATCTGGATTGCCCCTGTCCACATCATGGAACTGAGCAGTGCAATTGCCAGATGGTGGTATTGCTGGTCTATCAGGGAGATTCGCCACCTGTGACAATGGTCATTCACGGCAATGATGAAACGAGCTGGTTCTATCTGATTAACACGCCGCAACAGCCCGTTGGTCAGAATCTGGAGCATAATATTCAAGCAGCATTGAATCTGGAAATGGATACAAAAGCGTAATTCACTGTAATGTTCGAGAATAAAAAACCAAAAACTGAGAGAGGTTGTTTCCAAAATGAAAAAAGTTGTCTTCTTACTGGTTTCTCTGGCATTGGTCTTGGCCGCCTGTGCGCCCGCAGCGCCGACAACAAACAATGCAGGTATGCCGCAGACTCCTGCTGCAAGCAGTGACAACATGCCAATGAATACCCAAACTGGTAATGGCGGAATGATGGATGGAACCGCCACACCCGGCGCGATGACGGCTTCCAATCCAGCGGCGGCGCACATGATGGAACCGATTACCGCTCCCAATGTTGAACCTGCCAGCGCGGACCAGGGCGGTCAACCGCTGGATTTTCGTTTGGAAGAGGGCGTCAAAGTCTTTGAGCTGACGGCCAAAGCCGTTAAATGGAGATTAACTGACGGGGTGGAAGCCACGGCTTACACCTATAACGGCACCGTCCCCGGGCCGCTGATCCATGTCACCGAGGGCGACCGGGTTCGGGTCATCGTCAAGAATGAACTCCCGGAACCGACAACCATCCACTGGCATGGCGTCGAAGTGCCCAATGCGATGGATGGCGTTCCGGGTGTGACGCAAGACCCCATCCAACCTAGAGAAACCTTCACATATGAATTTACCGCCAAACCGGCGGGCACGTTTATGTATCATTCTCATTATGACGGTGATATTCAGGTTGGCGCAGGGTTGTATGCGCCTTTCATTATCAACCCCAAAGAGCCGGAAGCCAATCCCCCAGCGGTGGACAAGATCCTGATGATTTCAGAATGGCTGGTGCGTAATGGCACAACGTATGCCGCCATGCCGATGAGCGGTTCGGAACCGAACTATTTCACGATCAATGGCAAGGCTTTCCCATCCACGGAAACGATCAACGTCAAAAAGGGCGAGGTGGTGCGTTTGCGGCTAATTGGGATTGGACAGTTCATCCACCCGATGCACCTGCACGGCTTTTCCTTCAAGGTGATTGCCACCGATGGGCATCCCGTCCCTGAAGCGGCGCAATTGACCAAGGATACGATCAGCGTTGCGCCAGGCGAGCGCTACGATATCGAATTTGTCCCCACTGAGCCAGGAAAATGGATGCTGCACTGCCATATCCTGCACCATACCACCAATGATAATGTTGAACCAGGCGGCTTAATGCTGGTCATCAATGTCACCGAATAAAACCAATCCAAGGAGAATATTTTCATGAAAAAGCTTTTACTTCCCACCCTGTTCCTGACCCTGGCGCTGGTGCTCGTTGCCTGTGGCGGAGGCGCTGCCCCGGCCACCGCAGCCGCTCCCCAGGCAACGATCAAAATGGAGACCAATCCCAACCCCGCCGTGGTTGGCGATATTCAACTGACCTTCACAATTACCGACCAAAGTGGCGCTCCCCTTGAAGGCGCGAAGATAGATGTCAGTGCTGAACACCCAGCGATGAGCGGCATGGGCATGAACGGGTTGGCTACCGAACAGGGCGGCGGCAAATACGCCATCAAAGCCAATTTCAGCGATAGTGGGAACTGGAAAATCACCATCTACGTCCGCAAAGATGGATTGGACGTGAAGCAGGAACTTCCACTCGAAATTAAGTAATTTTTACAGAGTGGGAAGTTTTATCTGCCACCCTGTGATCCTTCGGAGCAACCCATGAAAACATCCTCAAAACGTGAGCAAAGTCGCATTCGCCAGCGCCGCCAAAAATGGATCAATTTTGGCATAATCGGCGGCGCTGCCTTGATCATCCTGGGCATCCTAGGGGTCGTCATCTGGCAGGGAGTCAAGCCACAAACCGGCGAAGCTGTAGCGGTTCCGGCAGATTACGTGACTCATGTTGAAATTGGCACACCCCTCACCTATCCGTCCGACCCACCGGCTGGCGGTCGTCATTACGCCGAGGAATTTGAAAAGGGCTTTTTTGATGATTCTACTCTCCCCCAAAAACCAGGGGATATAGAGGGTTATCTGGTTCATAACCTTGAACATGGCTATGTCATCTTTTGGTACAACTGCGCCAAACTGGATGAAACCGCCTGCAACGACCTGAAAACTCAAATCAAAACGGTCATGAACGCCAAAAATAACTTCAAGCTGATCGCCGTTCCGCGGGAATCGATTAACGTACCCCTGGTCTTAACCTCCTGGGGGCGGTTGCAGCGCTTTGAACAGTTTGATGCAGGGTTGGCGAACGCCTTCATCGATAGCAACCTCAATCGTGCGCCAGAACCGGATGCGCAGTAGCTATTATGAACACTGTCCAAAGTATCCAGCTTGCTTCTTCCAAAATTAGACGAATCCCGCTTTGGTTCACCCTTTTTGGGGTGGTTGCCGGATTGTATGTCATCCTGCCTTTTCTGGCTCCGGTCTTCATGGCAATCGGTTGGAGCGGCGCCGGAAAGGCGATATACTTTATTTACTCTTTCCTGTGCCATCAACTGCCAGAACGTTCATACTTTTTGTTTGGACCCAAAATAATGTACTCTCTGCCGGAAATCCAGGCGGCCTGGCAGAATACCAACAACCCATTGATCTTGCGTCAGTTCATCGGCAACCCTGAAATGGGCTGGAAGGTGGCCTGGTCGGACCGCATGGTTTCGATGTTTACCAGCATTTGGATCTTCGGCTTGCTCTGGTATCCGTTTCGCCGTCGTTTCCCAACACTCCCGTTCTGGGGCTTGGTGTTGTTCCTGCTCCCGATGCTATTGGACGGCACTTCCCATTTCATCAGCGATTTCTGGGGCATCGGGCAAGGGTTCCGGGATACAAACCTGTGGTTGGCAATCTTGACCAATCACGTTTTTCCCCCGAACTTTTATGCCGGTGACGCTTGGGGTTCATTCAATTCTCTCATGCGCCTGCTGACAGGCCTTTCATTTGGATTGGGTATCGTCTGGTTTGGCTTTCCTTATGTGAATGATTCGTTTCCAGGCTAAGAAGCTATCATTCGCCTGCTATAAAAAAACTTTTTAGGAGAAACAGCATGGCTCCCATTCGTGTCCTACTTGCCGATGACCATAAAATTGTGCGCACCGGTATTCGCAGCATCCTCGAACAATCTGGTGATATCGAAGTCATCGCCGAGGCGAATGACGGTGAAGAAGCCAAAGACCTCATTCAAAAGCATCTGCCTGATGTTGCAGTACTGGATATCCAGATGCCAAAAATGAGCGGCATTGAAGTCACACGCTGGGTGCGTGCCAATCTGCGGGGCATTGGTTTGCTGACTCTAACCGCTTACGACGATACCCCCTATGTGATGGGGGTACTCCAGGCGGGCGCCAATGGTTACATTCTCAAAACCGCCTCCCCCGAGGATTTGATTCAGGCCGTGCATGATGTTTTTGCAGGGAAATCCGCGTTGGATGCGGCCATCACTCAAAAAGTGATGGCGCACCTGTTCGACCAGCAGGCTTTATCAAATTACCAGGAGTTGACAGATCGCGAAATGGATGTCTTACGACTGACAGCCAAAGGCTTTACCAACAAAGCAATTGCCACCCAATTGAACATCAGTGACCGCACTGTGCAGGGACATCTGGCGCATATTTTTGACAAACTTCAAGCAACCAGCCGCACCGAAGCCGTCATGCGCGCAGTAGCTTTAGGCTGGGTTTCCGAGAATTCGGCAGAAGCTCCAAAAGAATAAAGGCCGCTATCTTGAATAAGCTTCTCAGTCGCTTGTTTGCAGTCTGGCGCGGCTCCACGCTTCAGGGTATTGCAGCTATTGTTTTACCGTTGACTCTCCTCCTGGTGGTAATCAGTTTCGGCAGTTTTTTCATTCATCAAAACGCCATGCGCAGCATGGTCGGAGAGCGCGACGAGCGCGCTGTTCGGGCTGCGGCGAGCGCCATTGAATCTGAGATTAATTACCGGGCTGACAGCCTGCGCGGCTTGGTCCTGCTCCCAACCGATTATTCCAAAGATAATCTCACCCGTGCTCTGGCCGGTTCTAGTTACCTGCTGGATGATTTCGATTTTGGCCTAGCCTTTTTTTCGCATGGTGCTCTGCTGGCTTATTCGGGAGACGTAACCTTTTGGAATGACGCCCGAGATCAGATCGATCTTTCTCCCTTGAAAACACAGGGACTTCGCAACGTAAAAACCCTGAACGTGGATGGCAGGCCGATTGTTCTGGTCTCCTTTGCTGCGCCGAATGGAAGTATCGTGGCCGCCGGCGCTTTTTCTGCAGCCAATATCCTTAAATCTGTCTTGGAAAAAGATTTTCCCGCAACCGGAAATTCTGCGGTGTATGTCTTTGATTCGCAATCTCAAATTTTTTATCGAAGTGGGCCAAGCACCATTGAGGGCAATCCTGCCCAACACGTGGGTATCATAGCGGCTCTGGATGGCAAAAGCGGCGCGTCATACGTGCAGGTTGGAAACGATGAACACGTTCTCGCCTACAGCCCGATACCCGTAACGGGCTGGGCGATTATCATCGAGGAATCCTGGGAGGCGGTGTCCAACCCTACCCTGCAAACTTCGCAAATCACACCGATGATCCTCATTCCCGCTCTGCTGCTGGCCGTGTTGGCGCTGTGGTTCGGCGCGGAACAAATAGTGAAACCGCTGCGCGCATTGGAAGCCAAAGCCGAAAAACTTGCCTGGGGCGATTTCAAGGAGATCGAGCAGCCGGTGCAGGGGATTGCCGAAATCCGCCACCTGCAGACTGAACTGGCGCACATGGCACGCCAGTTACAGGCTGCCCAGCAAAGCCTGCACACCTATATTGGCGCCATCACACAGGGGCAAGAGGATGAACGCCAGCGCCTGGCGCGTGAGCTGCACGATGACACGATTCAAGCGCTAATTGCGCTCAAGCAACGGGCACAGTTGACCCGCCGGGCGTTACCAAAAGAAACTTCGCTGCAACCGCTCGTTGAGCTAGAAGAGCTTACTGAGCAAACCATCGAAAACCTGCGCCGCACCATTCGAGCGCTGCGTCCAATCTACCTCGAAGACCTGGGGTTGGTGGCGGCGCTCGAAATGCTGTCCAATGAAGCCGGGCAGAATTCCAGCCTGCGGGTTGATTTTCAATCCACAGGACATGAAAGACGGCTGGCTGCGGAAGTGGAATTGGCGTTGTACCGCATGGTGCAGGAGGCGCTTAATAATGCTGTCCGCCATGCTCAGGCGACACAGGCTTCGGTGAAAATTGAATTTACTGCCCAATCTGTCAGTCTCCGGGTAAATGATAATGGCATGGGCTTTGAAGTGCCCAAAAGCCCAACGGGATTTGCACCAGGCGGACATTTTGGGCTGGTTGGGCTTTACGAGCGCGCGCAGTTGATTCGCGCCGGGTTTGAAATCAAGTCAGCGCCTGGTAAGGGCACACAATTATCCATTTGCCTGCCCACAAAACCACAAAATTCAAAAAAGTAGAGGCTTTTATTGATGGAAACTTCCGTTCAGGTATCCAACGAACCCTTTAACCGTATGCACGTTTTCTTGCACGCCCTGGTTTTTGTGATTGGCTTTTCAGCCGTGTTCATCATCGGTTGGGGTGGCGCGGCCACCGTGCTGGGCCAACTCTTCGGACAGTACAAAACCGTCATTGGGCAGCTTGGCGGGGTGGTGGTGATTATGTTCGGTCTCGCCACCCTGGATATCATCCGCCTGCCTTGGTTTTACGCCGATACCCGTCCGACCCTGACCGGCAGAACCGGAACCTTTGCCAGCTCAGCCCTGATGGGGCTGTTCTTTGCTGCGGGCTGGAGCCCATGCATCGGGGCTACGCTGGGCGCTATTCTGACACTGGGTATTAGCCAGCAAACCGTTGGACAGGCCATGTGGCTTTCCTCGGGTTACTCGCTGGGGCTGGGTATTCCCTTTCTAATCCTGGCATTGGGCTTGAACCGGGCGACCGGCTGGGTGCGCAAAATGACGCGTTATGTCCCCACGTTTAAGCTCATCAGTGGCATCCTGATTATCACGATCGGCGTGCTGCTGTTGACGAACTGGATGTCGCTCATCTCCATTTGGGCCTTCAAAAACAAATTGTTCATCGATGTTTTTTCCATCAGCACCGGCGTTCCATCTTATCTGACGGCTATTCTCGCCGGAACACTATCTTTTTTCTCGCCATGTGTTTTGCCGCTTGTCCCGGCTTACCTGGGCTATTTGAGCGGGCACGCGCTCAGGGATGCTTAAAGAGAGAATTATGAAAAATCTCTTGGCCCTTTTATTTTTATTTGCCTTAAGTGCCTGTCAATCCAAAAGCTCAACCAACACAATTGTTGGTTCTGTCGTTTCAGTGGAAGGCGGCTTTTATCGCAATGTCACATCAACTGAACTCCAAACCATGCTGGCGGACAAGGATTTTGTTTTCATCAACGTCCACATCCCTTTTGCCGGAGACATCGCCAACACCGATCTGTCCATCCCCTATGATCAGATTGAGCAAAATCTGGCGAAATTACCCGCTGATAAAAACGCCCAAATCGTGTTGTACTGCCGCAGCGGGCGTATGAGCGCCATTGCCGCCGAGGCGCTGGTGAAATTGGGCTACACCAATTTGTGGAATTTGGACGGGGGTATGGTCGCCTGGGAACAAGCCGGGTACGAGATCAAAAAGTGAATCAAAGGATCATCATGTCCAAATCAAGTCATCGCACCAAAATTGATCACAAAGCATTCTGGGACAAGGTCTGGATGATATGTGTCATTGCCGTCTTGCTAAGCATCATCAGCTACAGCATCTATATCCAGATTATTCATCACACCTGATCTTGCTGCTCGTCACTAACAATTCAGCCTCCTCCCCCAAGTGGCGGAGACAAACACTCCCCAGATGAAGTTTAAACTCTGAGGACTTGATAACATGGAGGATTAAATGTCAAATCAAAAAGTTCGCGTGT
>JAJYOH010000153.1 GCA_021796315.1 Chloroflexota bacterium | reverse complement strand
CCATTCCGATCCTTGATTATCTCGTTGAGTTGCAACGCTTTGGCGGAAATCCAGTATCTCTGGTGATTAATCTTCCGCTCCAAGCTGATTTACCTTCAGTTCCTACCTTTGAACGCTAAACAAGTACAATCAACAAAATAAAAAGACGGCTTTCGCCGCCTTATATCTCTATATCCAGCGCCGCACATGCGAGCGATATTCCCGGTATTGTGATTCGAATTTATTTTCGAGATAAACTTCCTCCGGTTGAATGACCGAATTCGTCACCGACCAGATCAGGAACGGCGAACCCAGCCAGCCCCACAAAGTCCCTGCCGCCATGCTGAAACCAAGATAGATCAAAAGAAACCCCAGATAGATTGGGTTGCGCGTGAAGCGATACGGCCCGCCGATCACCAATGCGGTAACGGCATGACGCGGATCGGGCGAGGTGTGTACCTTTCTCATTTGGGAAATGGCCGAGCCTGCCAGGAAGAATCCGGCAATCGCCATCGCACCGCCAACGATGCGAAGCGCAAACGTCCACGGCTCGGGGAACGGCACAACCCAATTCACAACTAATGCACCAATGAGATAGCCGAGGAAAATCAGCGGCGGTGGAACCATCACTTGCGCGTGATCCAAATTTTGTTCTGTCATAGCACCTCTAAAAAACCATGATATGTTCCGGGCATTATTTCTTTCGGGCAGCCATGAGAAAAACCGGAAAGGATTTTTCTGAGCCTTTCACTTCTTTTTTGATTTCGTATGCGGTCGAAAAAGCGACATCCGCGAACCCGGCGGCCTCGACCCATTTCTGTAATTCGGCGCGCTCAAAGCCTTTATGCACGTCGGTGGTCCCATCCGTGTGAAAAGAACCATCTTCCTTATCCAAATCCGCAACCAGCAAATATCCGTTCGGTTCCAACAAAGCATGGAATTTTCCGATCATACTTTTGGCGTCATGAATGTGATGCAAGGCCATCAGGGAATAAGTCAGCTGATAACGCCGGCCCGGTAACGGATCGCTGGACAGATCGAGCCGCACGGGATGCATGTTGGTCACGCCCGCCGCATCGATCTTTTCCTGCAAGACATCCAACATCCCCTGTGACGTATCGGCCAGTGTGATCTGACCCAGATCACACTGAAGCGCGAAACTCAACAGGCCTGTACCGCAGCCATATTCGAGCGCATCCATCCCCGCCGACGGCGGAACAGCCTTGCGGATGGCGTCTGCCACGAACCGGGCGCGCTCCACTTTTGCAGGATCGGAATCCCAATCTTTAGCTCGTTCGTCGAAGTTTGTCATGGTTTATTGTTGTCACTGCGAGGAGGGCATAGCCCGACGTGGCAGTCTCTATATTATCGAAGATTGCCGCGCCGCTGCGCGGCTCGCAATGACATGATTAACTCCAATTCTCCAATGTCTCTTTCACTTTCATCAAAAACCAATCCGCGGATGCGCCATCCAGAATGCGATGATCGAACACAAACGAGAGATATACCATCGGACGGATGGCAATCGCGTCGTCGATGACGACCACACGCTTCTGCATCGCGCCGACACCGAGAATGCCGGTCTGCGGCTGGTTGATGACCGGAAACGCAAACAGCGATCCGCTCACGCCGTGGTTGGTCAATGTGAACGTCCCGCCTTTGACTTCGTCAGGCTGTAATTTCTTACTGCGGGCGCGATTCGCCAGATCGTTCACAGCACGCGCCATTGCCAGTAAAGATAAATTATCCGCATTCTTGATGACCGGCACGATCAGACCTTCTTCGCCAAGCGAAGTCGCCATGCCGATGTTGATGGATTTATGAACGAGCAGACCTTCATCCGTCCACGAAGAATTCGTCAGTGGATAAGCCTTCAGTCCCGCCACAATTGCCGCCATGAAATATGCGGTGAACGTGAGATTGACTCCATCGCGCGCAAAGATTTCCTTGTTCGCTGAACGATGTTTGACCACGCGATTCATGTCCACTTCCATCACGGTCAACACATGCGGCGAAGTGTGCTTGCTCATCACCATGTGTTCGGCGATCTGTTTTCGGATGGTTGAATGTTTGATGAGTTGGTCGCCCTCTACGGGTTTCAAGTTGGAAGGTTGGAAGGTTACAGGTTGAACTTTTTGACCTTCACCCTTGAACTTGTTACCTTCAACATAAGCCAGCACATCATTCTTCGTGATGCGCCCATTCAATCCCGTGCCTTGGACCTGTGACAAGTTCACGCCGTGCTCGGCGGCGATCTTCGCCACGACGGGAGAGATGAAACCAACATCTTGGTTTGCAGAAACAGGAGTCAACGTCTCCTGACGTTGATGAGCAGCAACTTTTGCCATCGAAGTCTGGAGACTTCGGACACCGCTATCGCTGTTTTCAACACTTTCTCCCGGCTTGCCGATGAACGCCAGGATTTCTCCGACCTTGGCGGGCGTACCTTCCTGCATCACGATCTTCAAGATCGTCCCGGAAGCGGGAGCCGGAATTTCCGTGTCCACCTTGTCGGTGTTGACTTCGAGCAGCGGCTCCAACTCATTGACTGAGTCGCCGACCTGCTTGAGCCACTTCGTAACGGTCACTTCGTCAACGCCTTCGCCGAGCCGTGGAACTAAAACTTTTGTCGCCATAATTTCTCCTTAAATTTCACCGCAGAGACGCGGAGAACGCTGAGTTTTTATTCCTTGAGTTTGTGAACGAGTCGTTTGATGCCGTTTTTCAAAACGGTTACATTGAAATTCAAAATAAGGCCGACTTGCCAACCGCCAAGGCGCATATAGGTTAAAGTTTGCGCCTCATGAATTGGTTGAATCGTGTCAATTGCTTTAAGCTCAACAACAACTTCATCGTTCACCAATAAATCAATTCGATAACCAGCATCAAGTTTTTTGCCCTTATAAACCACAGGTAAAGCGACCTGACGTTTAAAGGTGATTTTTCGTAGCGAAAGTTCTTCACAAAGACATTCTTCATATGTCGATTCGAGAAGCCCGGGACCAAGATGCCGATGGACCTCAATAGCCGCGCCGATAATTGCTTCGGTCGTTTTATTTACGTCCAAAATTTGTTGACGAGTTACAAAATTCATTTCTTCTCCCTTTGAATCTCTCCGCGCACTCTGCGTCTCTGCGGTTAAAAAATCTTTGGATACGAATCAGGATCGACTTCATTCATTATTTCATATACTGCGTCGAAGATCGTCTCCGCATTTGGTTTGGACCAATAATCTCCATCGCTTCCGTACGCGGGACGATGCGCTTTGCCGGGCAAAGTTTTGGCAGGCGAATCGAGCCAGAAATATCCGCCTTGTTTTTCGACGACTTCCTGCATCATGTAAGCGGACGTTCCGCCAGGCACATCTTCATCCACGAATAAAACGCGGCTGGTCTTTTTCAGCGACTCGACGATCTTTCCGTGAATGTCAAAAGGCAAAAGTGATTGCACGTCCACTACTTCGATCTCGATTCCAACCTTTGATAATTTTTCGGCGGCATCCAACGCGATTCGGCAGCACGCGCCGTAAGTTACCACAGTTACATCGCGGCCTTCGCGTATAACCTCCGGCACACCCAGTGGCAATGTGTATTCGCCGATGTTATCTGGTAATCTTTCTTTTACTCGATAACCATTCAACACTTCGACGATGATCGCGGGGTCGTCGGCTTTCATCAGCGTGTTATAAAAACCGGCGGCGTGAGTCATGTCGCGCGGAACGAGCACGTGCATTCCACGCACGAGATTGATAATGCCCGACAGCATCGAACCGGAATGCCAAATGCCTTCGAGACGATGCCCGCGCGTGCGCACGATGACCGGCGCCTTTTGTCCGCCAGCGGTGCGCCAATTTAAAGTCGCAAGATCATCAGAAATAATTTGCAACGCGTACAACAAATAATCGAGATATTGGATTTCAGCGATTGGCCTCAACCCACGCATGGCCATGCCAATTGCCTGTCCCAAAATCGTCGCTTCACGGATGCCGGTATCGGTCACACGCAGCGCGCCATATTTTTCCTGCATCCCTTTAAAGCCCTGGTTTACATCACCGAGAAATCCAACATCCTCGCCGAACGCGATCACGCGCGGGTCGCGCGCTAAAATTTTATCGAAGGCCGCATTGATCACTTCGAAGCCCATCAGCGTTGGCGACGATGTAGAATATTCTGGCTTGATCTCTTTCACCTTCAACGCGGTGTCGCCGCAAATGTGCGAACTGTAACGCGTCTCGTTGATGGCGTCCTGCTCATTTTTCCATTGGACCAAAATTTGCTTGGATGGATTCGCTTCGTCGCGCAGGATTCGCAAAGCCTCATGCGCGGACGCATGGATGTCCCGCCTCGTTATCGACGGGAGAGCGGCCAGCCGTTCTTTGACATTCTCCAACTCTGACGCATGACTCGAAGACCCCGCGATCTCATCGAGCATGTCCATGATCTGCGCGCGCTCTTCAAGAATCGGATTGAGAAAAGCTTCCCATGCCGTTTTGCGGATTCCCTCAACAGAGTTTTGATCCGCTTTTTCAACGGCGGCCAGTTCCGGTTCCGTTGCGACGCGGTTCTCTATCATCCATGCGCGCATCTTTGTCACGCAATCAAACTCGACCTCGAACTTGAGTCGCTCTGGAGATTTATATCTTTCGTGACTGCCGGATGTGGAATGTCCCTGCGGCTGAGTGACTTCGGTGACATGCACCAGCGCGGGGATGTGATAGGTGCACGCGATCTCGGCCGCGGCCTGATAGGTTTCGAGCAGCGCGGGATAATCCCAGCCGCGCACGCTGAAGAGTTCGTAACCGCGCTCGCATTCCGGCTCGGGACATGGATCGCGCTGAAAGCCTTGCAGGATCGCGCCGATATTTTCCTTGACCATTTGAAATTGATTAGGCACGGAAATTCCATAGCCATCATCGTAAACAGTAATTACGGCGGGCGCCTGCAGCACGCCAATGGCATTAACCGATTCCCAAAAGATGCCCTCGGCGGTGGATGCGTTGCCGATGGTAGCCCACACAACTTCGTCGCCGTTATTTGAAAATTGCGTGAACTGTTTTAATTCCTCGGATTGACGATACACAACAGACGCATAAGCCAGCCCAACCGCGCGCGGCATTTGTGCGGCAGTGGGGGAGACATCCGCCGCAACGTTGAACATGTCGGTCTGGTTTTTCCATGTGCCATCGGGATTGATGTAACGCGAGGCGAAATGCGCGTTCATGGCGCGGCCCGCGGTGGCTGGTTCGTAATTTAAATCTGCGTGGGCATAAAGCTGCGCAAAAAACTCGGCGATGTTATTGACGCCGAGCATGAACATCCAGGTTTGGTCGCGGTAGTAACCTGAGCGCCAGTCGCCTTTGCGGAAGGCGCGCGCAATGGCGAGATTGGCAAGTTCCTTGCCGTCGCCGAAAATTCCGAATTTGGCCTTGCCGCTCAATACTTCGCGTCTGCCAATCAGACTTGCCTGCCGCGACTGGTAGGCGAGTCGGTAATCTTTGATGATCTCTTCTTTTTCAAGGGGTAACGCAATAGAGCCCTTGGCTTTGGGCATGAGTCTCTCTCCTGAATTGTGGAGTGGTTATGGGGGATTATAACGGAAAAGATTACCGATATGGACGGGCAGGAATAAGGGCAGACATATCGGTCTGCCCTTACTGATCACAGTTCATTGACTACTGATTACTTCAATCTTTCGGCCACCAACTCCGCCACATCCTTGACCCGAAGCGTGTCGCCGTCTGCTTTCGACGCGTCATTCATCATGGTCAAGCAAAATGGACATCCGACTGCAACTGTTTCTGCTCCAGTTGCTTTTGCTTCCGCGAAACGAGTCGAGTTGACGCGCGCCGTGCCGTTCTCTTCTTCCTTCCACATTTGCGCGCCGCCCGCGCCGCAGCAAAACGACTTGGACGCGTTGCGCGGCATCTCGATAATTTCCAACCCGGCAGATTTCAGGTCATCGCGCGGCGCATCGAAGATTTGATTGTGCCGTCCCAAATAACATGGATCATGGAACGTGACTGATAACTGATCACCGCTCACTGATAACTGAATCTTTCCCGCGCCAACTAATTCATTAATTAATTGCGTGTGATGAATAACGGTGTAATTTCCGCCGAAGGCCGGATATTCATTTTTCAGTGTGTGCAAACAATGCGGACAGGTCGTCACGATTCGTTTTGGTTTGACCTCGTTCAAAATTTCAACATTCGCCGAAGCCAGCCCGAAGAAAATATCTTCGCGCCCGGCGCGCCGCGCGGAATCTCCGGTGCATTGTTCACTCTGTCCGAGCACGGCATAATTGACTCCCGCCGCGTTCAAAATTTTTGCAAAAGCCTGCGCCGTTTTTTGCGCGCGTGTATCCGTGGCGGGCGCACAGCCGACCCACCATAAAATTTCAGGCTCGGGATTTTTCTCGATGGTCGGCACGTTCATGCCGTCAGCCCACTTCATTCTGTCAGCCTGCGAAACATTCCACGGGTTGGCGTTGCGTTCCATGCCTTTGAATGCCGTCTCCAACTGCTTCGGGAATTTGCTTTCCATCAGCGAAAGATTCCGGCGCACTTCGAGAATGTCACGCATCGGTTCATTGCCAACCGGGCAAATATCCACGCACGCGCCGCAGGATGTGCAGGCCCACACGGCTTCCTCCGAAATTAAATTCAACATCGGAACATCCGTACCGCCGCCGTGGTTAAAGTTGTAACGTTTATTGATTTCCAATGCGGCGGGCGACAAAAGTTTTCCGGTGTTATAGGCCGGGCAAACTTCCTGGCAGCGGAAACACATGATGCACGCATAACTGTCCATCACCTGCTCCCAGCCCAAATCCTTCATTGTCGCCGCGCCAAATTGTTCGATGGTCGAATCGTCGAGATTGATATATTTCAATTCGCCGATGGATCGTCTTTGCGGTTTCATCCAAATATTCAACGGCGCAAAGAAAAGATGGATGTGTTTTGAATATGGAAAATATGGAAGGAACGCCACCACCGCGCCGAGCGACAGCCAGAACATAATGTGCTCACCGATGACAAGTGCATTCGCGTCCACGCCGGACCATAAGCGGGCGACCGTTGAGATGGTTGGTTGCCATCTGTCAGCGGATCCGCCTAATGCCACGCTGAAAGATTCTCCCAAAAAGCGTGACGCGTTGTGCACGAAAATAAATGTCGCCACGATAAATGAATCGCGGCTGATGCCGAAGCGCGCTTTCGGGTCGAGAAGAGTCGTCTCACGCGTGGACAGAGTCGCGGGTCGCAGGATGAAGCGGCGGATCGCCATCGCCAAAATTCCAAAGATGATCGCAATGTTGGCAATGTCCGCAAAGAGTCTGTAAATGTCGCCAAACCATCCGGTCTGATTCAAAATGCTGAAGCCGGTGTAGGCGTTGACCACGTCCGAAAGATTGACCACCAAAAAAATAAGAAAGCCCCAGCCGATCAGGGCGTGGAGCAAACTTGGAATAAACCGAAATTTGAAGACAGGCTGGAATGAAATAACTTTTGCAAAGACTTCAGGAATTCTTTTGAACGCGGCTTTCCAATCGGGCTTGCCGTTTCCGCTGGAAATATTTTTGATGATGCGCTCCACGCCGCGCCATGTGAAATAAAGCGAAACAAGAACTGCAATTGCGAAGAGGATCTTTTCGACGAGAGTCAGCATATATGCCTCCGAGAATCAAAATGTCATTGCGAGGAGGCTGAAAGCCGACGCGGCAATCCCCTTTTATGAGGAGATTGCTCACCTGCACTTGGCGCAGGTGCAAGTGTCGCTCACTTCGTTCGCTCGCAATGACAACATGGCGCTAGTTTAGCACAGAATAAAAAAGCGGAGGTAATTACCTCCGCTTTTTTGCTCACTTTTCGACAGTGACTTTTATCGTGTATGTTTTGGCCGGTGGAACATTCGTCTCAAATGTGCGATGATAGATCAAGGTCAACGTGGTTGTGCCGGGTGCCACGGCTTCGAATCGCAGAACCTGTGTGCCGCCCGAACCGGGCAGCGGAGTGGAACTGGCAGGTTTGTATACCGTTTCGCCCAATTGTTTGATGATGGATGTGTCGAGGTTGGATGCTTCCCATGTAAAGCCGGTGGTTGGGTTTGATTCCAATTCGACGATGATCCTGCCGCCAACTTTAATTGTCGCGGGTTGGCCGTTGTTGGCGTCAGTGAAATTTGAATCTTTCGGGCTGCATCCGGCTAAAAGTCCGAGAATGAGCGTGAAGGTTAGAATCCCAAGAATCTTTTTCATTATAAAATCCTTTACTGGCTGATATCGTTCACATATTTTGCGGCAGGCGCGCAGACGGCGGTAAGGTGTGATGTAAGCCCATCCCAGGTGAGCTTGTGTTCGGCGGCCCAGGTCTGGTTCACTGCCAACCCAAGACAACCTGCGCCTGCGTTGTAATTTACCAACGTGAATTTCCACAAATCTTCGTACGATGCTGTGTCGCCGGGCAACTGTCCCGTGTTATTTTGGATCACCTGCCCGGTTTGCTCGCAACTGGCGAGCAGTGTGTGAGCAAAGACGGCAACGCTGAAGTTGGCCTGACTCAAGTCGATGCCGAGCGGACAATTATCACAGGTGGCGTTGACGCTGCCAACCAATGCCTGCTTCAACATTAATTGATCCGCAGACTTGAGGTTTACATAACCCTGACCGCATGTCTCCGAAGAAAGCACGAGCGGGCAATATTGTCCAAAGAAAGATGGATTCCACAAGAGGGCAGTGTCCGCGCCGTTCTCGGTGAGCTGTCCGAGGCCTGCGTCGGCGCTGGCTTTGAAGACGCCCGGCCAGAACTGGCTTTCACGCGCGAACAGGTTCTTGAGCAATTGGGCAGGCACGCCGGTCTTTTGCGAAGTGTTCAGGATCAGCGAATCGAATTGGTTTTGCCAATCGTCCACTGCGCCGCGCGCCGCATCGAGGCCGCAGGCATTGGCGCCGCCATCGGGCAGGAGGCCGCCATCGGGACAGGCGCTGGCATCCACCACGCCCTGCAGAATCAAATTTGCTGATAAATAGTTGTAGGGAATATCACTGCTCAGGTCAGTCGCATCCTTCGGCGTGATTAACCAGGCAGGCGGTCCACCGACAGGCGGGAACGATCCCCAGGTCTCAGAGCAGGATGCAACTTCAACGCCCTGCCATTGACTCGAAAGCACGTCAACGTACCACGAAGATTGATCGGGATTGCCGGCGTCCGCGAGCGCGACGCGTACTTGTCCGTTGAATACCTGACTGCTGTCGCCATAACTTGACCATGCCCAGAATTGCAACTTGACGCCCTTATCATTGGTGGGGGCGAGACGCAATTTGCAAGTTGGATCACAGGTGAAGGGTATGCCATCCATCGTCCCCTCGATGCGCAGGATGTGTTCGTTGGGAAGCGGTTCCTGGCCTGTCAGCGCGAGGGTCGGAGTCGTTTCGCAAATGTTCGTGCCGGACCTGGGAACGGGTGCGCAATTTTCGAGCGATAACACCACTGTGGGCGGCGGCAGTTTAACCGTCAACTCTTTTTGTGATTGATGGGTCTGAATTAAATAAACGTAATAGCCTGTGCAGGCATTACCAACACAGGGCTTTTGATCTTTCCATTTGTTGTAAACATCCTGATCGCAATTTTGATAGACATCCCCCAGGGTCGGCAAGCCTTCATGGTCAACAGTGATCGAGCAGACGACTGTATTCTTTCCCCAGGCAGCCATCCACCACTCGTAGGCGGTGTAATCCACAGTGATGGTGGAGACGCGGTCCGGGCCGGGAGGAGCCGCGAGTTGGGCGGCCCGGCTGGAGGTCGCAGGAAGAAGCGCCAGGCCGATTAAGGTCAGCAGGATAACGGACAGCCCGGGCCGAAAGGAGGCGCGTCGTGTTCTCATAAAAAGTGGAGTCTGCTTTCATTATAGCGGACTCCACTTTATTTGTAACTATTTCTTTTTCTTCGTTTTCGAGGCAGGCGCCTTTGTTTTGGTCGTTTTTGTTTTTGCCGGTTGTTTTGTTTTTGCATTACCGGTCGGCGCTGTGACTGTTGCTGCTTTGCTTACCGGCGCTTTGCTTTCCATGCCTTTGCTTTCAGGCTTCATACTTTCAAGCATGGACAGATCCTGCTTGAGATTGCGCGAACGCACGAAAAAGCTGGCGAGGTAAATCGCAGTGACGATAAAGAAGACGGCATAGCCGAGGATCATGTAGCTGGAAGTATCGGGGGGGGTATCTTGAAAAAACATGATGTACTCCTAGTTCGTGACATTCAGTTTGAGCTGTTCAACTTTGGCCGCCAGGTTGCCGAGGCGGATGCGGTTCCAGAACAGATCAATGAAGATAACTGTGAAGGTGAACAGCCCAAAGAAGAAGGCGACTTGCATTCCGCCTGTCATTGCAAAGGTTCCTTGTGAGCTTGGGTCGCTGCCAGCGATGATCACCGGGTGAATGCTGCGAACCAGCCGGATGACAAAGAATGTGATCGGTGCGCTGACACCGCCAATGAGCGTGTACACGGCGCCGAAGCGGGCGCGGCGGTCGGGGTCTTCAATGCCTGCGCGCAGCATGAAATAGGCAATGTAAATTAATTCGGTGATGGCGGCAGTGGTGAGGCGCGGATCCCATGTCCACCAGGTGTTCCAAACCGGGCGCGCCCAGATCGAGCCGAGCATGATGGTGATCAAAAAGAATACCAGGCTGATCTCGACCGCGGCCATTTCAACGATGTCCCATTTCTGGTCATGGGTTACGAGATAAACGACACCCATGATCGCTGCCAGCAGGAAGCCAAGCAGGCCAACCCAGGCCGTGCCGATGTGAAAATAGAAGACGCGCTGGACTTGTCCCATCACGGCTTCTTCGGGGGCATAGAAAAGTGCGAGATATGTGGCTGCGGCCAGCAGAAGGATGGAAACGATATCAAGAATTTTGAGA
>JAJYOH010000152.1 GCA_021796315.1 Chloroflexota bacterium | reverse complement strand
GCGGATGGAATTTGGAATGCAATCCGCGGCCAAGACTTTTGCCGCCATTCATCGTATCCATCCAGCCAACGGTGTAATCAAAGTTCGGCGCTTTTTCGAGCAGGAAAGCAAGATGTTCATGAAGATTATGCACGGGCCAGGCATGGACTTCCAATAACCCGGATTCGATTTTCTTCATTTGCATCGTGATGGATGTGAAGACGCCGAGCATTCCAAGCCCACTGATCATCGAGTAAAACAGATCGGCATTTTTGTTTGGCGAACAAGTCACTTCGGCGCCCGTTGGCAAAACCGCGGTGAACTCCAAAACATGTTCGCCGATCGGCCCCATTCTGAAATTATTTTTTCCGTGGATATTCGCACCGAGGCATCCGCCCAAAGTGGTGAACATTGTGCCGGACACAACGGGTGGCCACCAGCCTGCCGGTTCGATGCTTTGCCAGAGTTGCTGAAGTGTGACACCAGGCTCGGCGGTCACGCGGCCCGTTACCGGGTCCCAATTAATGATGCGGTTCATCCCCGATAAATCGAGCACGATCCCGCCGCCATTCAGCGACGCGTCATTGTAACTTCGTCCCGCGCCGCGCGCAGTGGCAGTCAAACCGATCTTTCCTGCAAGCTCGAATGCTTCGCAAATTTCTTTAGCACATTTTGGCTTGAAGACATATGATGGCGCAGTAAGGGAATGCCCAAAATTTTGGAGAGAAAAAAAGTTCCGATCAAGTTTTAGAGTTGACATATTGATTCGTTGTGCTGTGAGAGATGAGACCATTAGATATTCATCCGCCTGAAAATAAAAGAAGGAATATTACGAATGACCAGCATAAGCCAAAACCAAATGCCTGATATGTAAACCTGCTGTTTGTGTTTGCGGATTGCATTCCAAATTCCATCCGCCGCTTTTTCGGGCGTAACGGCAAATACAGCGCGCGGCGCATTCGGCAGATTGAGCATATCAGTTTTGACCATGCCCGGCTTGATTGTAATCACATTCACGCCATGACGCGTCAGACGATTACGCAAGCCTTCGAGATATGCGGTAAATCCCGCTTTCGATGTGTTGTAACCGGGATTTCCCACACGCCCGCGGTCGCCAGCAACCGATGACACGCCGACAATTTGTCCGTTCTTCATGCTTTGAAAAAGCGGTGCAACCTGATCCATCCATGCCATCGCGCCAAGCAAATTGACCTCGACCATTTTCCGATCTTCATCAAAGTTATATTCATCAATGGCGGGAAAATAAATGACGCCCGCGATGTAAACGAAAAGGTCAAGCCCGCCGAGATCAGCAACGATGCCGCGCAAAGCATCTGGCACAGAAGCGTAATCCGTCACGTCGTCTACATAAGGAACGGCACACGTTTCTTCGCAGCCCTTATTGATCTCATCGCATAATTGCTCAAGCGCCTGCTTGTTTCGATCTACTAATGCCAATATATAGCCAGCCCGCGCCAAACGATGGCTAAGGGCAGCGCCGATGCCTCCTGATGCGCCGACGATGATGCCGCGCAGCTTTGGATGAAGAGGGGACGCTGATGGAAAAGAAGGCTTCTTTACGGGCACGATGAAACTCCCTACGAAATTATTAAGTGCATTCTAACACAGTCCCTTTTCCAGTATAATCAAGTTGGTGCGATAAACTTGGGATTAGGTTACATTCATCCAATCGTTCTTGTGTAAACCGTCATGAAATCGGCTTGATGGATAAAATTGATTTGAGAGTCGAAATTCTGGAGCGGGCACGCCGCTCATTGAGGGAAAAGAATCGCCTTTCCCGTGCAGAATCCGAAGAGCTTCTCCAACTCATCAACATTCTGATCGGACATGCACAACAAAATTCCAGCGTTATCACGCCGGATAATGAAACGCGTGGAAAAGTTTCCAGCACCGATTCATATGCGGCTCTGCTGGCATCCCTGCGACAACAAGCTGACGAACTTGACACGCTCAAAAAACTCAGCCTGAACCTGACTTCGAGCCTTGATCTTCATACCGTATTGGAAGCTGTTGTTACGGAAGCAATGCGCTTAATGAAAAACGCCAGCAATGTCCATATCTTTCTTTATACAAATGAAAAACTCGAATTTGGCGCATCGTTGAGTCAGGATGGAATCCGAAACGTGCCGACAAGTATGCCTCGCAATGACGGCCTGACGTATGCGGTTGCGCGCAGTGGGCAGCAGATCGTGGTCAAGGATATGAGCAACCATCCGCTGTATGCAGACGCACCTGAAACCTGGGCCGGTTCCATCGTCGGAATTCCATTGAAGACGAACAATCACGTTGTTGGAGTTATGAATCTTTCGCGCTCAATGCCCGGAGACTTCATCCCTTCCGAATTGCGTCTCATGGGACTGTTAGCCGACCATGCCGCAGTAGCAATCTCAAACGCCAGCCTGCATCAACTTGTCAGCAAACAGGCATACAGCGATTCGGTCACTGGACTCCCGAACCGCCGCGCGTTGGATGAAAAACTGGAGCGGGAAGTTTCACAGGCAAAGCGCGTCGGTTATTCCTTTGCAGTGGTCATGATGGATTTGGATGGATTCAAAAACGTGAATGACACATACGGCCACGCCGTCGGCGACCAAGTACTGCGGGCGGTCTTCACCCACCTCGCAGCGGGTCTGCGCTCCACGGATTTCCTTGCCCGCTATGGCGGCGATGAACTTACGCTGATCCTATGCCAGACTGAGCCATCGGCGATGCGTATTGTGGTTGAAAAGATCATCGAAAAGATTGGAAATTTTTATTTCGATGCGCCAGGCGGCAACAAGATTCACCTCGGACTTTCCTGCGGGATCGCGGTTTATCCTGTCCACGGCCTTACAGCATCCGGTCTATTGCGCGCGGCAGACGAAGCGCTATATCGGGCCAAAAAACACCAGCGCGGTTCGTTCACGATTGCACGTGGCTCCACCGGAGAATTGCGTCAGGAAACAGGCTGTCTCGGGTAATGCCTCCTTTTTGAATTTCAAGGGTTATATTCTTCGCAAGCACAATGTCCCTCTGAGGACGTTTTTATTTTGTCCGTCATTTCGCGGAGGAAGTCAATGCCACGCAAAGTTAAAGTCATTTTGAATCCAATGGCCGACATGGGCAACGCGTGGAAAGTTGCCAACGACCTGCGCTCGATCATCAACGAATATGGCAATGCAGATTGGAGCGGGACCGTCTATCCAACGCACGCGACCGAGCTGGCAAAGCAGGCAGGCGAACAAGGTTATGAAATGATCATCGCAATGGGTGGAGATGGGACGGTTCACGAAATCATCAACGGCATCATGCAATTGCCTGAAAATAAAAGGCCCGTGCTTGGAGTTGTGCCTGTCGGCTCTGGCAACGACTTTGCCCATGCGATTGGCATTCCAAAAGAATCGGATCGTGCGCTGGCTCATGCGCTCGAAGGAGAAGCATCCGCAATTGATCTTGGCTTGATGATTGACGAACACGGCCATAAGGAATATTTCGACAACACCCTCGGCATCGGCTTCGACGCGGTGGTTACAATTCGCTCCCATCGCCTTCCGATTGTACGCGGCTTCCTCATGTATCTGACTGCCGTGATTCAAACCATCGTACTCAACCACGATCCGGCCCTCGTGCAGTTTGGAACTGAAAAGGAAAATTGGGAAGACCGCGTGCTGATGACCACGCTATGCAACGGTGGACGCGAAGGCGGCGGCTTCATGCTTTCCCCCGATTCAAAAATGAATGACGGAATCTTGGAATACGTGATGGTACGGAAAGTTTCGCGCGCCATGATGTTCCGCCTTGTTCCTGAATTTATGAAAGGCACGCATACGCGCTTCGCAAAACAAATCCGCATGGGCGCCTGTAAAAAACTCGCCATGAATTCAGATCGTCCGCTCTACATCCATGCCGACGGGGAAATCCTGACGAGCTTCGGAAGCAACCTCCGCAAGTTGAATTTTGAAATCCTGCCGAACGTTCTGAAAGTTGTACGTGGATAATCTCTTTCCTACTTTCCACTTTCTACGTAGAATATGGAAAGTAGGACATGCCAGATCTTCTTCACTCCCTCCTCAAACAAGATATTGGACATCTCCGCATCGTCGCCGGACTCTGGGGAATCGAGCTTGACTCAAACGATGAAGATTCTGCACGCGAAGAATTATCCGCTTCACTCCTCGACCCCGAGCTGGTCGCCGAATTAATTGAATCACTGACACCTCAGGCGCGCGAAGCCATCACCGCGCTGACAAATTCCGACGGGCGGATTCCGTGGGCCGCTTTCGTCCGCGAATTTGGCGACGTTCGCGAAATGGGCGCAGGCAAACGCGACCGCGAACGTCCGCATCTCAAACCATCATCAACGTCTGAATATTTGTTTTATCGCGCCCTGATCGCCCGCGCATTTTTCGACACCGATAAAGGTCCGCAGGAATTTGCGTATATTCCCGATGATTTGTTCGAGATTATTCACCACGGAGAGCACGAAGCTCGCAGAGAAAAAAATAAAAAAGACTCCGTGCCCTCTGTGAACTCTGTGGTGAGCGAACCTCTTGGCCGCGGCGCGACGCCCGGCGAAAAGAATCACATCATCCCCGCGGACGATCACATCCTCGATGACGCGGCGACTCTTCTGGCCGCGCTCCGCATCGGGCGCGACATTTCCCCAGACCCGAAATTATTATCGCTTTTACAGGCTGCTGGATTGTTGAAGAAAAAAGTTCCGCAAGCTGAAGCCGTGCAGAAATTTCTCGAAGCCTCACGTATGGATGCTTTGCAAATGCTGGTTGAAGCATGGCAAAAATCTGAAACATTCAACGAATTGCGGCTAATGCCCAGCCTCATCTGCGAAGGCGAATGGAAAAATCAGCCGCAGATCACGCGCGAATTTTTATTGAACTTGCTCGATGTGATTCCCGAAGACAAATGGTGGAGTCTGATTCCGTTCGTACGCGACATCAAGCAGAAATATCCCGACTTTCAGCGCCCTGCCGGAGATTATGATTCATGGTTTATCAAGCGCGCATCCGATAGACAGTATTTACGCGGCTTTGCGTATTGGGATGAAGTTGACGGTGCATTGATTCGATTCTTCATCGCCGATATTTTGCACAGGCTGGGAATGGTGGAATTAGCAAGTGCGGAGAAAGGCGGAACTCCGATGGCTTTTCGAGTATTCGATATTCGAGATTCGAATATTCGGTTATCTACATCGTACTCGAAGAGTAATGTCGAAAGTGAAAAAATAAAAGTCTCTTCGCAAGGAAAGATCATCATTCCTCGGCTTGTCCCGCGCGTTGTTCGTTATCAGCTCTCGCGTTTTTGCGAATGGGATGATGAAAAACCTGATGAATATAAATATCATATCACGCCGCATTCATTGACCAAAGCCAAAGAGCAAGGTTTGAAGGTTGAACAATTGCTTGCATTGCTTGCAAAAAATTCTGACGCGGGTGTCCCGCCCGTTTTAGTCAAAGCCCTCAAACGCTGGGAAGTTAACGGGACCGAAGCGCGGGCTGAGACTCAAGTCGTTTTAAAGGTCAGCCGCCCCGAAGTCCTGGAAAAGTTGCGGAAATCGAAAGCAGCCAGATTCCTTGGCGAGCCGCTCGGTCCAACATCCATTGTCATCAAAGCCGGCGCACAATCCAAAGTCATGGATGCCCTTTTTGAACTTGGGTTACTGGCAGAGGCAATTCATGAACAGTAAGAACACTCGCGTGGACATCTGGCGAATTCTGCGCGCCGGCTTAATGATCGCGCTTACGCTAAGCTACATACTTCAATGGATGAAAATGATTTCCAGCTCAACCGAACGGACGGGAACAGATTTCATCATTTTTTACACGGCGGGAAAGATTGTTCAGAACTATGGTTTTTCCTTCGCATATGATCTTGGCCTTCAGCAACAAACAGAACAGTCGGTCGTAAAGATACCTTTGAGCAGCGGACAAGTACTTCCCTATAATCATATGCCTTACCTATTGCCTCTGCTAAAGGTGTTGGTTGACAATGACTATGTAGCATCATTTTTACGCTGGATCGTTCTATTGTTGATTGTTTATATCGCGGGGAGTGTTTTCCTGATTGATTCGCTTTTTCAGACAAGCGAAGTGCGAAGCGTCGAAAGTTTAAATTTGCTTGGAGCGGCAGTTACATTTTATCCTTTCTTTGTAAGCATTCTATTGGGACAGGATACTGCTCTTCTTTATCTTGGAACAGTCCTGTGGTGCGTTGGTCTGTTGAAAAGAAAGGATTGGATGGTGGGAATAGGCTTGGCACTGACCACCGTGCGTCCGCATATTTGCCTTATGCTGGCAATTCCTTTTCTATTCAGAGATCGAAAAATTTGGTGGCGATTTCTTGTTGCGGCAAGCATCCTTGGAATCGCAAGTATTTTATTGATTGGTCTGGGTGGAATGAAGGATTTTATCAACGTGTTGATCGTTACAGCCGGAGGAAGTTGGTATGGCACGCATCAATCCGCCATGATGAATTTTCTCGGCCTAATGCTTCGCGCTCTGCCTTTTGCGCCAGAAAATGTCATACGCTTAATCGCATGGATTGGATATGGTTTGGGAATCGGCCTGGTCAGTTGGTTATGGCTTCGCTCCAGGAAGTTCGATGAAAGACTGATCGGGCTCTCGATTCTTGCTGCGCTCTTTTTCGCACCGCACCTTCATTATCACGACCTGACATTATTGATCATTCCCCTTCTTCTTGTGGTCAGAAAAGTCAAAACGAAAATTCCCTTATGCAAGTCAATTGCTATGATTGCAGGCATATCTTTCCTGCTTTTTGCGTCCCCGTTGTTGCCGTTAGCCTATTTCAGCCTGCCTTATATTCTTAGCGCGATATTGGCATGGTCCTTGTGGAAATCAAAGATGGCTGATCACAGGGAAAATGCTGCGATTGCTGTTGAAAATCATAAAAGACCTTTTTGATTTAGCCGGAGTAATACTATAATACCAATCAGTAACAAGCGTATAGCTTACGGTCTTGGAAGTAAAAGCGGGAAGCTTGTTGTCACCAAAGCCGGCACACAACCCAAAGTCATGGACGCGCTGGCCGAAATGGGTTTATTAGCAGAAGGAGATGCAAATGAACAGACGTTTTAGAATCATCTGGATTGTCCTGATCGTAGTATTCCTGATTCTTGCGATTCCGGTGCGGATCGAATGCGGCATCATCGGTTATGCCTGTGCCACCGGGCCTGACCCCAGCGGAACGTATTACACGTACTACGAAGTCAAACCGTTGGGAATCACAGCAATTGAAACGATCATTCATCAGGATTTGGGTCTGTACTATTCGTCAGGGAATCAGGCGCATTCCACACATTAGCAAAGCCGCTATACTTTGACGGCGATAATGAACTTACGCCGCGGACATTCAAAGAACAGAGTGCTGGCGCGCAAAGCGCAAAAATAGAGCGATTGTCACGAGCAAGTTGTGACAGTCGCTTTTTTGTGAAGTCGCTATAATAAATTATTTCATGTCATTGCCGCGTCGCCTGCAAAGCGGCTCCTCGCAATGACAACACAATATGGAGAATAACATGTCCAAACTCGATTGGCTTACGCAAGAGATCGACAGCTTGAAAGATCAAGGCCTGTACAACCGCATCCGTACGATTGGCTCGGCGCAGGGAGCGCGGCTCGTTGTGGATGGAAAAGATGTTTTGAATTTTTGCTCGAACAATTATCTTGGGCTTGCGAATCATCCGAAGATCGTTGAAGCCGCGAAAGATGCTACCAAAAAATATGGTGTGGGTCCGGCGGCGGTACGTTCGATTGCAGGCACGATGGATTTGCATGTCGAGCTTGAAAAGCGTCTCGCAAAATTCAAGGGTGCGGAAGATGTCATCACGTTTCAATCGGGCTTCACCGCGAATCTCGGAACGATCTCCGCGCTCGTTGCAAGAGAAGATGTGATTTTTTCCGACCGACTGAATCACGCCTCGATCATTGACGGATGCCGGCTCTCCGGCGCGCGCATTGTCGCATACGAACACAACGATGCAAACGCCCTCGAAGCGGCCATCAGAGAAAATGCCGGGACCTACCGCCGGGCTTTGATCGTCACGGACGGCGTCTTCAGCATGGACGGCGACATCGCGCCGTTGCCCGCTCTTTATGAAGTGGCAAAGAAATACGACATTTTATTTATGGTTGATGATGCTCACGGCGAAGGCGTCCTTGGCAAAGGCGGACGCGGCATCGTAGATCATTTCAACCTGCATGGCAAAGTGGACATCGAAGTCGGCACGATGTCGAAAGCGTTCGGCGTTGTCGGCGGAATGGTGGCTGGAAATAAGATCATCATTGATTGGCTACGACAACGCGGACGACCATTCTTGTTCTCATCGGCAGTCACCGCGCCGGATGCAGCGGCTTGTTTGGCGGCGGTTGATTTGCTCGACGAGTCAACTGCATTGGTTGATAAGCTTTGGGGCAACGCCAAATACTTCAAATCCGAAATGAAGAAGCTCGGCTTCGACATCGGCGCAAGCGAAACTCCCATCACACCCATCATGCTTGGCGAAGCGCCGCTGGCGCAGCAATTCAGTCGCGAGTTATTTGAGAACGGTGTGTTCGCGATGTCCATCGGATTCCCAACCGTGGCAAAAGGCAAAGCTAGAATCCGCGTGATGATCTCGGCCTCGCATGAAAAGACTGATCTGGATAAAGGCTTGGAAGCGTTCGCGAAAGTTGGGAAAAAACTCAAAGTCATATAGTTTGATAGTCACGTAGTTTTGTAGTCGAGGCGGCGAAGGTTGGGACGCCGCCTTTTAGTTTCATGCATCAGGGTGATCGGGGATACGGAATGAAAGTGCTGGTATGGCTTAAAAGAAAATTGGGAGCATATAAAAACATGCTTTTAGAGAAAAAGCGAATCTTCACGGGTGCTATTGGCGCTTTTATTACTGTATTGTTCTATAGTTTTTCTATTTTTATGGAACCGAGTCCACACTTGCTTTTAGAAGAAGCTTGGGGTGGAGGAATTGGTTCATTGTTCTCCTTGACTGTTGGAGGAATAGTTGGGTATCGGAACTTTAGAAATCCTAATCCCATAATGTTGGCAATCTTATTTGCCGCGCTGGGCTTGGTTATTAAATTTGTTACGCAACTGGCAACGTGGATGATCATGATGACACTATTCTTCACAGTTTTGGGAATACATTGATAACCTGGCCGAAAAAAGCGGACGCAGCGCATCCGCTTTTTTATTTACCTTTCAACACTGTCACCCAATCTATGACATTCAACCCTTTTCATCAACGCATGAATTAGGTATCATGTTGCCAATCGGCGCCAGAATCTCAAAGTCGTATCCCCCCAAGTGATGCAATTGAATTTACGACAGGCGACCTCATTCACACATTGAGGACATCATGTCGCATACACAGGCACAAAAAGATAAAACATCCGCCGCGCTTAGTTCGGTCATTGCCGCGGTCGGATTGACCTCCTTCAAGATCATTGTCGGTATCTTAACCAACTCGCTCGGTATCCTTGCCGAAGCCGCGCACTCCGCGCTCGACCTGGTCGCGGCGCTCATGACGTTCTTCGCTGTCCGCATGGCAGATAAGCCCGCAGACAAGGAACACAACTTCGGCCACGGCAAGATCGAAAACTTATCAGCGCTATTTGAGACGGTTTTGCTGCTCGCCACATCGGCATGGATTATTTACGAAGCCGTGAATCGTCTATTCTTCAAAAAGGCCGAAGTCGAGATTTCGATTTGGTCGTTCATCGTGATGGGGACTTCGATTGCGATTGACTACACCCGCTCGCGGATTTTGTACCGGGCCGCGAAAAAATACAACTCGCAGGCGCTTGAAGCAGATGCGCTTCATTTCTCGACCGACATCTGGTCCTCGACCGTAGTCATCCTCGGCCTCATCGGCTTGACTCTCGCCCGCTACATACCGGGACTCAATTGGATGTCCGAGGCTGATGCGATCGCAGCGCTGGTGGTCGCGTTGATTGTCATCTTCGTCAGCGGCGAGTTGGGCTGGCGAACGATCAGTGCGTTGCTCGATACCGCACCTAATGGCATGACCGAAAAGATCATTGCCAAAGTGGGGCGGATGAAAGGCGTCCATGATTGTCACGCGGTCCGCATCCGGCCATCCGGCGCGCGCTGGTTCGTGGACTTGCACGTCACGATGAATGGCGAGCGTACACTCAACGAGACGCACGCCATCACCGAGCGGATCGAGAAAAAGGTGCATGAGCTTCTCCCCGACTCGGATGTGACCGTCCACGTCGAGCCAATGGAAATGGCAGAGTCATAATACAAAAGTGGTTTTGTAGAGCGGGTTTGCAATCCGCCAAAGAATTGGTCGCAGAGTGGCGTTATGTTGATAAAAAAGGACTGGCATCAAGCCAGCCCTTTTTGTCATGTCGTTGCGAGCAATGCTCGAGTGGACGCTGTAACATCCTGCGAAAAATACGAGAGATTACTCAACCGGCAGATATTCCTGCAACAAAAGCACATCTCAACCATCCAACCACATTCGTTATCGGGGCGTCACCGAGCCGATCCCTCAGCCTCTCTGCATAAGTACAAGTCCTATTGAATGGTGGCGGGAGTCTATCACGGCGGCAAAGGATTCTTAAATTGTCGGCGCGAAGGAAGACGATATAATGATGCTGAATTTAAAGTCACAAAGGTGAGTCATGAAGGCAAACGTCAAAGCTGTGCAGAAACGACTGAACGCATTGCTAAAACCAGATTCCATCGGATGGTTGCTGGTTGTTTTGGGAATCATCCTTCGATTGCGGCAATATATAGCGGACCGTTCCCTATGGCACGATGAAGCCAATCTGGCGTTGAACCTGGTCAATCGCACATTTGGCGGCCTGCTCCAGCCTCTGGACTACGATCAAGGAGCGCCCATCGGGTTTCTGTACATTGAAAAGGCCATCATAAATATAATGGCAAATAGCC
>JAJYOH010000603.1 GCA_021796315.1 Chloroflexota bacterium | reverse complement strand
CCCGGTGCTGGCCTCGCTCGGTGTGATATGGAATTATTTGCATGCGCGGATTCTGGGACTGGTACCGTTTCAAGACGAAAAATACGCATCCTATCCGGACCTCGAAGCGCCTGCCGTTACCGATAAAAAAAACACTCCTGCAGCCAAAGCCGCCAAAAAGAGATCAAAATGAAGATCGTTTATTCGATCATCGCTCCCATCTATGACGAAATAGATAATCTGTCCGAACTCCATCGCCGTATCACGAAAGTCATGGATGCAGCCGGTCAACCCTGGGAACTCGTCCTCGTCGATGACGGCTCCACCGACGGCTCGACCGAAAAGATCCGCGAACTGGCAAAAGTAGACGCGCATGTCCGCCCCGTGATCTTTGCGCGCAACTTTGGGCATCAGATCGCCATCACCGCCGGTTGGGATTACGCCCGCGGCGACGCGGTCGTCATTATTGACGCCGACCTGCAGGACCCGCCCGAAGTCATTTTGGATCTGGCAGAAAAATGGAAAGAAGGCTATGAAGTAGTCTATGCAGTGCGCGGGGAACGCGAAGGCGAATCGTGGTTCAAGAAATTTACAGCCTCCATGTTCTATCGCATCATCTACCGTATCACGGATGTGAAAATTCCGGTCGATACGGGTGACTTCCGCCTTATGGATCGCAAAGTAGTGGATGTGCTCAAGCAAATGCCGGAGCGTCATCGCTTTCCGCGCGGCATGTCGGCTTGGGTGGGTTTCAAGCAGATCGGCGTGGAATACAAGCGTGCCGTCCGTCACGCCGGTGTGACGAAGTATCCGTTCAGCAAAATGCTCAAGCTGGCATTGAACGCCATTACCAGCTTTTCATATTTTCCGTTGCAGGTTGCTACGTTCTTTGGATTTGTATCGGCAGGCGTTTCCATTCTGGCCATCCCAATCGTCATTTATCTTCGCATGGCTGGAATTCCCCAGTTCACAGGTCAGGCCACCACGTTGATCGCCGTGCTTTTTCTCGGCGGCGTGCAATTGATCTCACTCGGAATATTGGGTGAATACATTGGCCGTCTGTATGATGAAGCCAAAGGCAGGCCGTTATACATTGTGCGGGATGCGCCCAAAGATTAAGTCTGAGACGTTCGAGCAAAAAAAGATGCTCGAATGTCTTTTTTTATTTCCTTTCATCATTGCAACAGAACAGAGAGATGTTTATTAAAGCCTCTCTGTTTTGTTGGTATACTTTTTCGTTAGGAGAATTTACCATGCCAACCAACTTTGACCGCGTTCCCAATCGCCGCAATCCCAGCCGATCCAACAAATGGAATTATTATCCCAAAGACGTGCTGCCTTTATGGGTGGCAGACATGGACTTTCGCGCGCCGAAACCGATTTTGGACGCGCTTCACAAAGCGGTGGATCATGGCGTATTGGGTTATGAACTGCCGCCTAAAGCGCTGAAAGAAACCGTTGCGGCACGCATGGACAAGTTATATCGTTGGAAGGTCAAGCCTGAAGTGGTGGTTCCTGTGACGGGTATCGTCAGCGGCTTTAGTGTTGCGGCGCGCGAATTTTGCACTACTCAAAAAGGCGTTCTGATTCAAACGCCTGTGTACAATGAATTCCATGAAGTAAAAAACAATGTCGGTATTCCCCAACTCGACGCGCCGCTTGTAACGCATATCACTGGCAACATCCTGAGTTACGAAATTGACTGGGATATCTTCACGAAACAGATCAAAAAAGCTGGAATGTTCCTGTTGTGTAACCCACATAATCCGTTGGACATTATCTTTTCACGCAAGGATTTGTTGAAGATGGCGGAAATCTGCATCAGAAATAATGTCTTGATTGTTTCGGATGAAATCCATTCCGAGTTGTTGCTCGATGAGAATCGGTTCACCCCGCTGGCGAAGTTGTCGTCTGAGATTGCAAACCATACGATCACGCTGATTGCCCCGTCCAAGACGTTCAATGTGCCGGGTCTATTTTGCGGATTTGCGATAATTCCAAATAAGCAGTTGCGCGAACGATACGAAAAGGAAGTCAATCATTTGAGATTGCACGTCAGCAGTATGGGATTGTTCGCGGCGCAGACGGCCTTCTCGGGTCAATGCGATGGTTGGTTAAAGGAATTACGCCGCTATTTGACATCCAACCGCGACTTTCTCGTGGACTATGTCACCGAGAACATGCCGGATGTTCGACTGACCGTTCCCGATGCAACCTATCTTGGCTGGTTGGATTTCTCGGCCTATGGATTAAAAAAATCTCCATTCGACTTTTTTCTAAAAAAAGCCAAAGTAGGTTTGAGTGATGGAAAGATTTTCGGGAAAGGCAGTGAAGACTACGTCCGTTTGAATTTTGGGTGTGCGCGCAGTACGCTTGTCGAAGCTTTAGAGAGAATGAGAAAATCATTTTATAGGAGATGAACATGGCTGACTTGCTGACTTACCCTGCTGTTCAGGAATTTATTACCTCTCTTGTCCCGCCGCGCGAGGCGGAGATGCGGGCAATGGAAAAGTATGCCGAGGAGACAGACTT
>JAJYOH010000151.1 GCA_021796315.1 Chloroflexota bacterium | reverse complement strand
TCGGCACTGAACTTCCTGCGTTGTACCATTTCTGGACCTCGTTTCTGAGTAGTGATTCTACTCTAAGCATCGTGTCCAGTTTTATGGGTCCACTACATTTCAATTTGATTGCGGCTATCTATAACTTGGAACTCAAGCCTGAACTATGACTTTTGCAAGAGGTCTAATGATAAGGAAGGGCGAATTACACAGGAAGGCAGAAACCCACCAATACCAAACTTCGCCTGCGGCCTGCGGATGACGAATCCTCTGATAAATACCACCGTAGAGTTTGTGCTCCTTTTTTACAAGCATGGTTTCTTCACCCGCGTCCATCATGCCGCGCACAAATAAGATTCCAGATGGAATGGCAATGATGACTGCGATCAAAACCGAGACCCAGTAAGACCAAGCGAAGTAACGCGGCAGAGGCAGGGGAATGGGATAAAAGGCGTGCACTACGTAGTTGATCCCTGCCAAGGTCATGAATATGGCAGAGATGTTACGATAACGCGTGCATTGAGTATATGCCTCCGCCCCAATTCTCTTTTCCAGTGCGGTAGGGCCAGCGCTCTTGATGTAATAAAAAACAGTCAAGATCGTTGCTAACAAGAGGATGATGAAGTTAATCCAAGCAATCATATTGAATTCCTATTCAGCTTTACCCCACGCTTGAGCAATCGTTGGGTTCCGTTTAAAGAACTCCATGCGAACTTCTTCATCCACGATGTTGAGTGGACAGGCAAAGTTCATGCATTCCGAGCAATAGGATCGTCTCAGCGTCAAGTAGAAACTGACCACAGTCAGAAGGTAAACAGCGAGCAAAAGCCACTGCAGACCTATGAGCAGGAAAGCGAGAGGATATCCCATGACAAGCACGAGACCGGTGATGAAAACAGTTTTCTCGGCGGCGGTCATCGGGCCGGGGCGATACTTCCATAAGCGGGGTGATCCGTAGTTAGCCCAGCATTGCAGACTTTTGCCGGGTTCGGCGTAATGCGGACAGTGCGAACACATGACCCGAATTTCGACAAAGCCAAAATAAGAAAAAACAATGAGCAACCAAGGAACCAGCCACCAGGCGTTGATCTGAACAACGCCCGCGCCTCCCACGACAACCATTGGTAGCCCGGCGAACAGAAAAGCGGCCAGATCGCGGCCGTGGAAATGACAGTCGACATCCTTACTTATTGGGCAACCTTTGCAGTTTACAGAAGTACAAGTTGTCAGTGGTCGTTGTGGATCTAGAAACATCCTAGACATTGAAACATTCTCCTTGCTTTATATTCTTTCAGACCGATCCGTCAGCCATCTATCGACTCCAAAAAGTGAACGCGTGTCAGAAAAGCCGCAAAACGCGATCAAGAGGCAATTTAGTGTTAGAGCGGGTTTGATGTTTCACATCCACCCACTTTTCATTGGCCCACAGAGAAACGATGCCTGCTCTGATGGCGCCTGTGCGTTTCGTTAACACTCCGATCAGGAAAAAACATCCTCAACAGCGCTCAAGGCCTTGCGATCCACGTTCATGGGTGACATTCGGTTGGAAAGCTTATACTCCTTAAATAAATGACTGATTGGTCAGTTATGGTATATCACAGGGGAGGGAGCGTTGTCAAGTTTGGTAGACCCATCCTGAGTCTGCCCACTCTGGTGCCGCTGTCATCGCTGACCACCCCATTGGCCACCGATAAGGTCAGCAACTCATCCATTTCTTCTGCTACTCATCCCATCTTTGCAGGCCGTTGCCTCTCTTTGAATTTTGGAGAATGTACTTATAATTGATTTATGGCTTTGCCAATTTTAGCCACGAAATTTTATGTCCCTCCGCCCCGGCCCAATGCAGTTCTTCGCCCCCATCTGATTGAACGGCTGAACGAAGATTTGCGACGCTCGCCCAGCGTGATCCTTGCCTCTGCGCCTGCTGGCTTTGGCAAGACCACGCTCCTCAGCGAATGGGCCACAAGTTGCGTGCAACCAATTGCCTGGCTATCTTTGGATGAAGGAGATAGTGACCCTACACGTTTTCTGACTTACCTCATCGCTGCTCTGCAAACAGTAAATGCAAGCATTGGAGAAGGCACGCTCCGCGCGTTGGAATCTCCCCAACTGCCTCCAGTCGAAGCGATTCTAACGACCCTGTTCAATGAAATCACTTCCATCCCAGATAATTTCATCCTTGTCCTGGATGATTATCACCTGATCGATTCCAAACCAGTTGACCAGGCCCTCACGTTTCTTCTTGATCATCTGCCGCCGCAAATGCATTTGGTTCTCGCCAGCCGTGAGGATCCGAACCTGCCCCTAGCCCGGCTGCGCGCCCGAAACCAATTGATTGAATTGCGTGCAACAGATTTACGATTTGCTTCCTCCGAAGCTGCCGAATTCCTCAACGAAGTGATGGGCCTCAATCTCTCTGCAGAAGATATCACCGCCCTGGAAACCCGCACGGAAGGTTGGATTGCCGGGTTGCAATTAGCCGCACTCTCCATGCAAGGGCTTCAAAACACAACCGGTTTCATCCAATCTTTTACCGGCAGTCATCATTTTGTACTTGACTACCTCCTTGAAGAAGTTCTGCAAAAGCAATCCGAAAGTGTCCAGACTTTCCTGTTGCGTACTTCTATCCTCGACCGGATGTGTGGTCCTCTTTGTGACACCGTTCTGCTCGCCCCCTCTGCATCGGGACAGGAAACGTTGGAATATCTTGAACACGCCAACTTGTTCATCGTCCCCTTGGATAACGACAGGCATTGGTATCGCTATCATCATCTCTTTGCTGATCTGCTGCGACAGCGACTCCATCAAAATATTTCCCCATCTTCTGATCGTCCTGATGATGCACAGAACCGCATAAACGAATTGCACATCCGCGCCAGCCAATGGTACGAAGATCATGATCTGGAGTTTGAAGCTTTTCACCATGCTGCTCTTGCCAATGACATTGAGCGTGCTGAGCGTTTGATTGAGGGAGAAGGAATCCCTCTGCATCTTCGCGGGGCGGTGACCACTATCCTGAACTGGCTGGGGTCATTGCCAAAGGCAGT
This sequence comes from Chloroflexota bacterium, assembly GCA_021796315.1. Next base: position 7,994 of record JAJYOH010000151.1, on the reverse strand, counting down.
ATTCGATGCCAGACCGTCGTTGTGGTGGAGATACGCTTCGTTATTGCTGGTGAATGGTCAAACGACTGGTGTGGGGGAGAAGCTGGATGCCGCTGAATCCAGATTGCAAGGTGCGGCGGAGATGGACGATAAAATCCGCAATCTCATTGGACGAATTGCCACAGCCCGAGCCGTACTGGCTCTCACCCGCTATCAGGCAGAAACCATGCTTGTCCAATCGCGCCGTGCCTTGGAATATCTGGACGCTGATAACTTGTCCGCCCGCGCTACCGCCAACTGGACATTGGGCGTTGCCCACTACTTCTTCTCTGGAGACCGTGCCGCGGCCCGTCACGCACTCACCGAAGCTCTATCCCTCAGCCAGGCATGTGGGGATGTCTTCACTACACTGCTGGCGACAGGCAGCCTGGGCAATGTTCAGGAAGTCGAAAACCAACTTTCTTCGGCGGAACAGAGCTACCAACGCGTCCTGCAGCTGGCAGGTGATCAGCCGCTTCAGATTGTCTATGACGCACAACTTGGCTTGGCACGCATCTACTACGAATGGAACGATCTGGATGCCGCTGAACAGCATGGACAACAGAGCCTCCAATTGGCGCGACAGTATGACAAAGTCATTGACCGATTCATTGTCTGCGAGGTATTTCTTGCGCGCCTGAAATTGGCCCGCGGCGATGTGGAAGGCGCGGTGGCTCTGTTGGCCCAGGCCGAGCAGTCGGCGCGAGGGCAAAACTTTGTGCTCCGCCTGCCTGAAATCGCTGCCGCACAGATCCTTACATTGCTGCACCAAGGTAATTTGGAGGCAGCAGCTGCCTTGGCAAAGACCCACCAAATCCCGATCAGCCAGGCTCGCGTATATCTAGCCCAAGGTGATACCTCTGGAGTGCTTGCCCTGCTGGAACCTTTGCGCCAGCAAATGGAGGCAAAGGGTTGGGTTGATGAACAGCTCAAAGTGATGGTTCTACAAGCGGTCGCCCTGAACGTTCAGGGCGAAAAGAACAAAGCACTGCAAATGCTAAAAGACGCGCTGGCGCTGGCAGAACCGGGTGGATTTATCCGCATCTTTATAGATGAAGGCGCTCCGATGGCCCAATTGTTGTCCGAAGCGGCATCCGTAGGAATTATGCCGGACTATGTAAAGAAGTTGCGAGCGGCCTTTGATGCACAGGAGCAAAAAGGTGAGGGGAAACCCTCGTTGCCTTCCTCCCAGCTCTCGGTGGAACAACTAAGCCCGCGCGAATTGGAAATCCTGCGCCTCATCGCCAGGGGACTATCGAATGATGCGATCAGCGAACGGTTATATCTTGCGTTGAGTACGGTGAAGGGGCACAACCGGAACATCTTCGACAAACTGCACGTTCAAAACCGTACAGAAGCCGTGGCGCGTGCCCGCGAGCTGGATCTGCTGTAACCATTTAATATGGGGGTAAGCGCCGTCGAAGCGCGCGCTCTACGAATTCTCTTTTCCATCTCTTCAAAATAATACCCTAAAACAATACTTTAGTATCGACACAAAAATACTGTCGGGTCGCTATATTACGTGTACATTGAGCAGCTAGTGCAGATGGTTCACAGCTAGTTGCGAAAGGTACATGGCAATGACAAACGATCGCAGCAGCAAAACTGATTTGGATCAACAGCCAATCTATCAAATCAGGATCGAAGGCCATCTTGGTAGTCAATGGACAGACTGGTTTGAAGGGCTGACCATCACTTTGGAAGATAACGGCGATACGCTTTTGACCGGCCCAATCATCGATCAGGCTGCGTTGTACGGGCTGTTGAAAAAAGTACGCGATTTAGGCATGCCGCTCTTGTCGGTCAATCGCATTGAGTCGGATCAGGCAGATAGCCCGGAGATCCAACCGTGAAAATTGCCATATCCCACATATCGTTCAAAAAAGGAGAGCAAAATGAGAGCAAACGAAACACCCACCACAATCGAAGATAGAAAAGCAAAACTTTCAACGCTATGGATATTTGTCATGTTCAACTATTTGTACTGTGATGTTCTGGCATTGATGAACTCCGACTATCTGAAGCAAGTGATGGCAGGAAACGTGGCCGGCATCCACTTCACGCCCGGATTTCTGCTGGGAGCCGGCGTCTTGATGGAGATTCCAACCGTCATGGTGCTCCTGTCTCGTGTATTGAAGCATGGAGCAAATCGCTGGGCCAACCTCATCGCTGGTGCGATTATGACGATTGTTCAGATCGGGTCGCTGTTGGTTGGATCACCCACTATATACTACATATTTTTCAGCGTTATAGAGATTGCGTGTACTGCCTTCATTGTCTGGTATGCATGGAGTTGGGCAAATCCTGAAAAACATTCCTAATTCATAAAATCTAAATAGGAGAAATTGAAATGACAAATCACACCTCAACTACATCAATCAATAGAACTGCAAGAATTGCTGGGATTCTGTATCTGAGCCTTGTCCCGCTCGGCTTCTTCGGGATGTTCACTTCCTCCGGCTTGATTGTGCCCGGAGACGCGGCCGCTACCGCCAAGAATATCCTGGCTTCTGAATCGCTATTTCGTCTTGGCATCGTGATCGCGTTGCTGGTCCAGCTCGTCAACATATTTGTGGTTTTCGCTTTGTATAAGCTGCTTAAACCGGTCAACAAAAGTATGGCGGCCTCAATGGTCATATTCATCCTGCTGGGTGCTCCCATTGCCATGCTCAACGAGCTTAATCAATTTGCTGTCCTGGCCCTTTTGCATGGTGCTGACACCCTCACGGGATTTACAGCAGGCCAGGTACAGGCGTTGGTACCCATGGTGCTTAATTTGCATCAAATGGGAATCAATATCGCCGGCATCTTTTGGGGCCTTTGGTTGTTTCCCATGGGCTATTTGGTTTTCAAGTCAGGCTTCCTTCCGAAACTCTTGGGCATTCTGTTGATCATAGGATGCCTTGGTTATTTGGTGGATAGTTTTGCGGCGTTTCTTTTCCCCAGCTTCGGTGTGAATATCGCCCTGTTCACTTTTTGGGGAGAAGTGCTCTTCCCCTTATGGCTTTTGATTAAAGGCGTGAATGTCGAACAATGGAAGAAACGTGATCTTGAATCGGCCTGAGGACATTTTCATGGGCCACATCTGAGGTCTTCAAAATAGGAAATAGAAAATGAATCCAAATAGAAGGACTGCGATCGTTGTTGGAGTTTTATACATTATTGGAACAGTGGCTGGCATACTCAGTGTGAGTATCACAAGATCCATTCTTCAAGCCCCGGACTATCTTATGAAGGTTTCTACGAATGGAAACCAAGTCATCATTGGAGCCCTTTTTGTATTAATCATGGGCTTTGCCCTTGCTATGGTTCCAGTGATGATGTTTCCAATCCTCAAAAAACAAAATGAAGCCCTGGCTTTGGGGTATGTTGTTTTCAGAGGAGGGCTTGAGACCGTTACCTATATGATTAGCACGATCAGCTGGTTATTGCTGCCCATACTAGGTCTGGAATTTGCAAAGGAGGGTGCTCCGGCGTCTTCCTCTCTTCAGACTTTGGGAACGCTGTTGTTGGGGACTGCTGATCGTGGTGCGCTCATGACTATATTCGTTTTTGGTCTGGGTGCTCTGATATTCTATACTTTATTGTTCCAGTCAAAGCTCGTTCCTCGTTGGATATCCATCTGGGGTCTCATCGCAATAGCAATGCATCTAATAACAGGTTTGCTAATCATATTCGGCTGGACTTCCGCATTTTCCCAATTAGTGGTTTTTATGGACATCCCTATCGCCATACAGGAAATGGTGATGGCAGTGTGGCTGATCATAAAAGGATTTGATCCATCGGCCATTCCTTTTGCACTCGCCACAGTTGAAATAAATTAAGGAGATTTAAGAAATGAACACGATAAGTAAAACTTCGCGAGTCCTTGGAGTTGCTTTTTTGCTCCAGTTTGTCACCTCGTTCCTGAGCGGATCTTTTCTAAGCCAGATGTGGAATGTGTCCGGAAATATCAGTGAAACGATGGCCAATATCGCGGCCAAGCCCTGGCTGTTCGAGCTGAACATTCTGGTCGATATGCTAACCGCCTTCGGCGTTGTTTTTTTGGGCGCCGCGCTTTTTATCACTCTGCAGAAGCACAACAAAACGATGGCGCTGGTCGCATTGGGTTTCTATATCGTCGAAGGAGGGCTACTGGCTGCCAGCAAGCTGTCGGCTTACTCTCTGTTACTCATCAGCCAGGAGTACACAGCCGCTGGGCAGCCTGCCACCTTGCAAACGATGGCCGATTTGGCATTGCAATCAATGAATTTTGTCGGAAACACATTGCACGTGATGTCATTTGGCTGTGGCGCCATCCTGTTCTATATCCTGCTCTACCGGTCGGGCGTGGTTCCTCGCCCCTTGTCATTGTGGGGCCCGATCACTGTCATCCCTGTACTCGCGGGTATGATAACGTCCCTGTTCGGCTATGTGCTGCCCTTTATCCTTTTCGTTCCTTATGTCCCCTTCGAATTCGTGATCGCCATCTGGATATTGATCAAAGGTGTAAAGGTTGAAGCAGATATAAACCCCTCGCCTGCAACCAGCTAGGCCGTGTAGGGAGCCGTGATTGCCGAGGAAAAATGATGAATCAAGTAAAAAAATTTGGAGAAACTGTAGAAGGTTATGACATCCCCGTCTTAAACGAGCGAGAAATAAGAGCGTCCGCAGGGATACTGTTCTTATTTCTGTTCACATCTTGGATGCTCGTATTGTTGAGAGAAAATTTCTTTCTGGTGAAACTTTTTATAACGATATTTCTCACAGATTTTGTTATACGCGTATTTGTTAGCCCCAAATTTTCTCCATCCTTGATAATAGGCCGTTGGATTGTCAGCAGGCAAAATCCCGAATATGTAGGCGCTGTTCAAAAAAAGTTTGCATGGACGATTGGTTTGGTTTTGGCGGCCATCATGTTCCTTCATATAGTTGTGGCAAATTCATATAGCTTCATTACCGGTATCATCTGTTTAACCTGCCTAACATTCTTATTCTTCGAATCCGTGTTCGGCATTTGTCTGGGCTGCTCATTTTATAGCTGGTTCCATAAAGAAAAAACGCAATACTGTCCGGGTGAAGTTTGCGACGTAAAGGCGAAACAGGGTATTCAAAAAACGTCACCGACACAAATTGGGATTGTGATTGGATTTGTCGCCTTTGTTTTCGTCGCGGCATATCTTTTTCAGGACAGGTTGAGCGCCAGGCCGGTTGACTTATGGATTATCGTGCAGTCTCTTTTTGCACGATAAACAATCCATTTAAGGAAAAATAACTATGAAAGCAATTAGATGCACAAAATATGGGTCACCAGATGTTCTTCGACTCGAAGAGGTGGCTAAGCCCACTCCCAAGGAAGACGAAGTCTTGATCCAAGTTCATGCCGCATCCATCAATGCGCGTGACTGGCGTTTTATGAGGGCGAATCCGTTCTTTATTCGATTGGGGTTTGGGTTTCTAAAACCAAAAAGACAAATACTCGGCACTGATCTGGCCGGGCAAGTGGAGGCAGTTGGGACCAAGGTCAAGCAATTTCAACCAGGAGATGAGGTCTTCGGGTGTTTATTTGGGGACGATCGGAGTACTTTTGCAGAGTATGTGTGCGCGAAAGAAAATGAAATCGTCTTGAAACCAGCCAACCTATCCTTCGAGCAAGCGGCGGCTGTACCGTTAGCAGCACTGACTGCATTGCAAGGTTTGCGCGACAAGGGAAACATTCAGCCTGGGCAAAGGGTATTGATTCAAGGCGCATCGGGCGGCGTGGGTACATTTGCCGTGCAGATTGTCAAAGCATTCGGGGCTGAAGTGACTGCTGTGTGCAGCACGAGAAATTTGGATATGGTGCGCTCACTTGGAGCAGACCATGTCATTGATTACACTAAGGAAGATTTCACGCGAAATGGGCAGCGCTACGAGTTGATTTTGGCTGTAAATGGTTACCATTCAATTTCAGGTTATATGCGCGCATTAAGTTTGGATGGAATCTATGTTGTTGCCGGAGGTTCCATGCTTCAACTTTTCCAAGCGGCACTTCAATCGAGACAGAATCCAAAAGTAAATCAGAAATCATATGTGACTTCGCTCAAACCAAATCAAATGGATTTGTTCTTTATAAAAGGACTACTTGAATCTGGCAAGATCATACCTATGATCGATGGATGTTATCCACTATGTAAGACGGCGGAAGCGTTCCGGTATTTTGAACAAACGCATACCAGAGGAAAAGTCGTGATCAACATCGAACACGACCACGCGACAGAAGGAGATGGGGAATGAATTCAATACAAAGAACGGCGAGAATGGCGGGTTTCCTGTATTTATTCTTCATCGTAACCCAAATCATGGCATCATTGATTCAGTCCAAAGTGATTGTAGTGGGAGATGTTGCGGCGACGGCCAAACAGATCGTAGCTCATGCATGGCTGTTTTGGATCGGTTTTATCAGCGACCTTCTCGCGACCATTTCTTTTGGCCGCATGGGCGCGGTGGGTTTCATCGCTGAGGTTTCACTCAGTTTATGGCTTTTAGTACAGGGCGTTACCGTTTCAAATGAAAGGTCAGGATATATTGGTGTTGCTTAATATATCCTGACTTGCTAAGTCTTGTGTAAAAGTTTTAGGGGGTCGGTAACCTTGTCGATAATTGGAATCCTTCTGAGTTTCAAACCTCGAATCACAGCATAGAACAACAACAAACAACTATCTTCGTTGCGGAAGGCAGCAGCCATTTTGTGGCTGCGTTTTTTTCACTTCGCAATACAGTCGTTCGATGGCATTGGAGGTGCGAATGAATTTCCAATGTTCTTCTGGGAACTCGTAGAAGGTTAAGCAGGCATCGAAATCGCGGCGCAGACAATCCATGGCGGTGGGATAAATTCTTTCATATTTGGCGATGAAGGCTGCCGCGGTTTGCTCGGCTTTTTCGCGGTTGGCCTGATAGAAGATCGCTTTGAGCTCGGGACGGATTTGCCCCTGCTGTTTCTTCGGGACATAACCCAATACGTTTTCTATTCTGTGCTTGACGCAGCGCTGGCGCTTGGCGTTCGAGAATTTACTCTCAATGGCGTTAATCATCGCTTTGCCACCATCTGTAATCCATAAATCAATCTGGCAAACGCCGCGGTTTTTTAGGTCGTCCATGAGATCCTCCCATGCCTTCTGGTTCTCGCGATCGCCAATGGTGAAGCCCAAAATCTCGCGCTTCCCTTCAGGATCAATCCCGATCACAGCCAGAATCGGCATTTTTTCACCTTGGCCATCGTAGATGACCGTGAAATACGTTCCGTCTGCAAAGACATAAAGATAGTGTTCTTGCAGAGGACGTTGCTTCCAGCTCTCGAACTCTTCGTCCAAACCGTGAAAGACACGCGAGACGGTGGACGCACTAGGTTGGTTCCCACTCAACGCCTCAACGACTTCGCCCACGCGCGTGGTACTAGCCCCGGCGACAAACATCTCGCAAATTGCCTGATCCAGCTCCGCCTGCCGTCGGTGATAGCGCTCGAACAATTCTGTCCGAAAGCCATGCCGCGGACGCGGCACCTCCAAATCTTCAATCACCCCCATGGACGTCCCCAAATCCCGCTCGTAACTCCCATTGCGTTGGTCGCGCCGCTCCGGCGTCCGTTGATAGGGCGACGCATTCGCAAACGCCTCAACTTCTTCCTCAAGTACCTGGATCATCGTGTATTTGATCGCTAACCGCAATCGTTCCTGCAATGCCTCTTCCATCAATGCTTGACCTGCTTCATCAAGCCGCTTATGATCCGTTGTGGGCGTCATGGCTTTCTTCTTGTTTTGGTATGGCAACCTACAATGATACCAAGACTCCCTTTAACTTTTTACACAACTCTCGTTATACCGCCGGTTTTGTTTATTCAACATCCTTTAGTGCACCGGGATAGGAAGAAGCACGACTGTACTGGAGGATAAACAGCACTCATCAGCAAGCAGGTACAAATGCTATACTAAGGCTTGGATTAGTTCCACTCACAGCAA
>JAJYOH010000150.1 GCA_021796315.1 Chloroflexota bacterium | reverse complement strand
GGCGCAGAGAAACCTCCGCGCCCGCTATCATTTACAGAATCGGTTACTTCGCCAACGCCGCCCCACTGTCCGTCATCGCCTCTTCGCAATGCATCGCCATCCTCCTTGCCAGCGGGACCGGCGAAGCCTGCGTCTGTCATCTTGAAGCCGCGCTGGGCTGGCGGCAAGCCTACATCTCCCAGCATTTGATGGCGCTTCGCAAAGCAGGTATTTTGCAAGATCGACGCGAAGGCCGCTACGTTTTTTATCGACTAAAAGATACTTCTTCTCTGGATCTGATCACTGCCTCCGCCCGCCTGAGCGGACTCTCCGCTAAATCCGTTTCCGTGCTCATCGATACCCAGGTAAATCCATCCTGCGAATGTCCGCAATGTGCGCCAGTATTGATCTCGGATAAAAACCCGAAAACAGCATGAACCTCCCTTCCTTTATGGCTGTTTCAGAAAAGTAGTTTTCTTACCCGAACCCTTTTATGGAGATTGAAATATCATGAGCAATGTCATCCCCCTGTTGAATACCCTGCCTACATCAATTGTCCCAGCTGACGTGGGATTTCTCGACCCGCCGATGTGTTGTCCTACGGAATTATGTGGGCCAACTCTCGACCAGACTCTGCTGGATATAAATGAAATGATCCAGCCCCTCCAGCGCGAAAACCTGCGCGTGGAGCGTTACCAGATGACCAGTCATCCCAGCGCTTTTCTAGGGAACGCGCAGGTAATGAAACTGGTACGCGAAAAAGAAATGGCATCCCTGCCTATCATCGTTGTGCGCGGCAAGGTTATTAAAATAGGTGCATATCCAACACTGGATGAGATCCGTACAGCATTAAACGGAACGGTAAAGCGACTCAGTATCAAATCCAGAATTTACCACTCCTGTCTTGGTTAATTACCTCAGCTACCAGATAGTAGGTGTTTTTCTATTCACAGCTTGGGCGGATGACCCAAGTAGCCAGCTAGGGATGGAAGGCTCGCGCTGAGTGAAGTCGAAGCGATGAATTGGGTTATTCTGATGTATAATACACATAATAATTGAAAATTATACACACGGGAAAGAGGCAGAAATGCGAACCAATATTGTGCTTGACGACAAACTCGTCGAGCGCGCCCAAAAATTAACAGGGATCAAAACCAAACGGGAAGTGGTGCAGGAGGCTTTGCGCACGCTCATCTTATTGCGTGAACAGGCTGAAATCCGCAATTTGCGTGGCAAGTTGAAATGGGAGGGAAATCTTCATGATCAACGTCTATCGCGCATTGGGAATTAACCATGCTTGTTGTTGATTCTACAGTTTGGATTGACTACTTCAATGGTGTCGATAATTTGCAGACTGATTATCTTCACCAGATCGCGGACAAAACGCCAATTCTGATTGGCGACTTAATTTTGGCGGAAGTCCTGCAAGGATTTCGAAACGATGCCGATTTTGAAAAAGCCCGCCGCGCATTCGGGAAATATATTCAGGTAGAGATAGTTACCCCCGAACTAGCGTTGCAAAGCGCGCGTAATTATCGCATGTTAAGACGCAAGGGAGTCACCGTCCGCAAGACGATAGATAGTCTCATTGCCACATATTGCATTGAAAACAAGCACGATTTATTGCATAATGACAGTGACTTTGATGGATATGAAAAGCATTGGGGGTTGCGAGTGGTTCATCCATAGGCCCGCGCTTGTCTCACTCGCGATGGACTATGGGGATTTCGTTAGATATTGGATCTTTTCTATCCACAGTTTGTTTTACTTTACAAATCTGGGCGGATGACTGAAGTAGCCAACACCGGGGGTTCAGGAATATATCGTTTACTTCAATCAGGATCGGCCGCATCAGGGCGTTGGTCAACGTATCCCCGACCACTATGATCTGCCCAGGTCAAACGCAGCCAGGGGAATCAAATCCAGAGCAATCCTTGGTGGTCTGCACCACAGTTATTCCCACACGACTCATACAAATTGACCCTCATCCTTTTGCATCAATACTACAGTGTGGGTTGATAAACGCGGATCGTTAATCCGGATATTATCGAGTTGTAAGTGGCTGGCGCATAATTGTCAAAAGCCCTCTTTGATGAATATTGTTGCCAATGGGAAAAATATGATATCTGACGGAGTCCCCATCAAGCTGCTGCCAGAATATTACATTTGAAGGATAAAACCGTATAAGACCCGAAGCAGGTGCCTGCTACGATTTGTTTAATTTCAAAAATCCGCCTTCAGACGTGGGAGTAGTCACCAGAAGCCAGAGATATTGAAATGGTTGAAGTGTCAGCGATTCGAGCGGAGCAGTTTCGTTGGAAAGAATGTTGGTGGCCTCGCTGAAAGGTAAATGGACAGTTTGTTTTTGATCGCTGAGGTTGTTGAGAATGAGCATGGTTTCGTTTTTATATTTGCGCGTGTAAGCCGCGATTGAATTTGTGCCTGCATCGATCCACTCGAAACTACCCCAGCCAAAAACGTGATATTGTTTGCGCGCAGCGATCATTCGCCGCATGGCTCGCAAAAGAGAATCAGGGTCAGTCATTTGCGCGGCAACGTTGACATGCTGTGGACCATATTGACCTTTGAGCAATGGCGCAAAAGGTTTGGCGCTGGTGAAGCCGCCATTCGGTGAATCGTCCCACTGCATCGGCGTGCGTACGCCGTTGCGATCATCGAGCCAAATGTTATCGCCCATGCCAATTTCATCGCCGTAGTAAATGACAGGCGAGCCGGGCAATGTGAAGAGCAGAGAATTTGCCAGCTCGATCTTGCGGCGATCATTATCGAGCAAAGGCGCGAGACGACGACGGATGCCGAGATTGAGTCGCATGCGCGGTTCGGGCGCATATTGTTCCCACATCCACTGACGTTCTTCCGGCGTGACCATTTCGAGAGTCAGTTCGTCGTGGTTGCGGAGGAAGGTGCACCATTGGCAATTTTCGGGAATGGCCGGCGTGCGATTTATGATTTCAAGGAGGTCAGTGACGTCGCCTTTTTTGAGCCCCATATAAATGCGCGGCATAATGGGAAAGTGGAAGCCCATGTGGAATTCATCACCATCGCCGAAATAAGAACGGACATCTTCAGGCCATTGGTTGGCTTCGCAGAGCAATATACGGCCGGGATAATTTTTATCCATGAAGGCACGCAGTTTTTTGAGATAGATGTGGGTCTCAGGCAGGTTCTCACAGTTGGTTTCCTCGCGTTCAAAGAGATACGGCACCGCGTCCGCACGGAAACCGTCGATTCCCAAGTCCAGCCAGAAGCGCTCTACATTGAGCATCTCTCCCTGCACTTTGGGATTATCGTAGTTCAAGTCCGGCTGGCTGGCATAGAAACGATGCCAATAATACTGCTTCGTCTTTTCATCCCATGTCCAGTTGGATGGTTCGGTATCAACAAAGATGATGCGTGTACCGGCGAATTTCTGGTCTGTATCGCTCCAGACGTAATAATCACGGTAGGGAGAATTACGGTCTGAACGCGATGCCTTGAACCACGGGTGCTCGTCGGATGTGTGATTCAAGACCAGGTCCATGACGATGCGGATATCGCGTGCGTGCGCGGCTTCAATTAGCGCTTTGAGATCATCCACCGATCCGAAGATCTCTGCGATGTTGTAGAAATCAGCAATGTCATAGCCATCGTCTTTCAATGGCGAGGGATAAAACGGCATCAGCCAGATGCAATCCACCCCAAGGGTTTGCAGATAATCCAATTTTTGGGTTATCCCGTTCAGGTCCCCATGGCCATCGCCATTGCTGTCATAAAATGCACGGACGTAAATTTGATAGAAAACTGCGTCTTTATACCAGGGTGTCTGATTCATGATTTCTTACCAGGAATGAAAAACTAAAGGTTTTGGAAACCTTTAGTTTTTTTCACTTGCTTCAAGCGCAAGGTCAATGAAAACGGCCGCGGTCCAACTGAACATGCCGCCTGCTCTCAGCGGAGGAACACCAGTCTCTGCGTTGTAGTATTCGAAGATACCCGCTTGATCCATGATCAAGTTCAGCGTTTTATCCCGCAACTCATTCGCAAGTGCATCATCGCCAACCCGCCGTAAAGCTTCGATGAAAAAATAATTGATGTTTACCCATATCGGTCCACGCCACATGGTTTCGGGATCATAGGCAGGGTCATTGCGGGCAACCGTTGGGATGACGCGTTCGCCCCAAAACTCACGCGGGTTTTTCAGATGCGCGATCAACCTGACGCAAATTTTTTCAGGGAGATGACCTGTCCATAACGGAAGCAGGTTGAAGGGCGTAATGACCGGGATCGGATTTTCGTCATGAGTTGCGCGGAACAGGCCGGACACTTCGTCCCAGAGATCATCAATCATCCTCTGAACAATCGCTTCCGCGCGGGACCTCCACTTGCTTCCATCTTCAAACATTCCCAAGGCCTCGGCCATCTCCGCCAAAGACTGCATCTGGATGCAGAGATACGTGTTCAAATCGGGCGACTCAACCGGCATCCCATAATCCCAGAGTGGGCTGTCATCGAGACCAGAAGAATAGGGATGGTTGTACTGAGCCAGCCCATCCCTGTCATCATCGTTGCACTCGAACCACCAGGCGTTCCACCGAACAAGGGACGCGTAAATCTCGCTGAGAAAAGGCATATCCGGTGCGGTTTTGTGTATCTTCATGGCAGCCCAGGCGAGGATGGGCGGTTTGGTTACCTCGGCAAAAAAACGGATGATCAATCTCTGTGACAATGCCCTCATCGTGAATCGCGTCCGGCAACATCCCGTTCGGGAGCTGGTGTGCGAGCATCGCGCGGATTTGGTCACGCGCCAGCCCAGGGTTAATATGCCGGTACGCGATCGAGTGGAAAGCGCTGTCCCAAAGCCAAATTCCGATGTACGTGGATTTTGATGGCGCGGCGCACTCGAAGCCCAAGCTGCCTAGAGGGCTGAGCAGGTTGCATCCCATCACCCACCAGGCGTATGCATACGTATGACGATATGCCTCGACAACCGGTGGAACTTGATCGAACCACTCCTGCCACAGGGCTTTTGCATTTGCGCTGATCTGTGAAAATGGAAGCGACTGGTGCGCCAGGTCAAATGAACTGCTGATGCGAAATGTGATCGTACAATCGTCGTTTGCGCACACAACAAATTCGATGGAATATCCATTTTCCCCGGGCGCGACCTGGTTTCTGAGCACCTGACCATTGGTCTGGTAGGCAAAGTTGCGAACGGATTTTATTTCACCGCCGCACTCCATCCTGGACCACATTTCCGGGTTAATACAAAACCTGATGCCGGTCTTCCTGTTGGCTGGCAAGCCAATTGCCAGCGTATGGATATCCTGAAACGCGAGCTTGAATTCGCCGAGGCGGGTTTGGAAACACAAGACATCCGGGGATGTGACGGTCTCGAATTCGAGGAAGTCCCCCGCTTCATCAATAAATCCCAGGCTGTGGATGAAGGGTGGACGACGCACATAAGCTTCAGGGTCCGGATCAAGACAGACGAGGCGCTCGGCCAGTTTTACAACCAGGCGGCTTTTTTCCGGCTCCTGATAAACGAGCAGGCGTGAGCCGTGCGCACTGAACGGGACGCGGGTAATATTGATTTGGTTTTTCAGCAGATCGAGAAGTTGGGTTCTGAAATCCATTAAGAAGACTGGTCAACCTTTAACTGCACCGGCCATCATGCCGCGAACAAAGTAACGCTGAAGTCCGAAGAATACGATCATCGGAAGCAACATGGATAAAAAGGCCGCGGCGGTCAATAGGTGCCAGCCTGCGCCAAGCGACGTGACCATGTTGCTGATCTGGTAGGTCATGACTGGGGTGGTGCCGCCCAGAAAGACCAGGGCAACAAGCAGGTCGTTCCAAACCCACAGGAATTGGAAAATACCAAGCGAGGCGATGGCAGGCATCGCCAATGGAATAACGAGGCGCGTGAACACAGTCCAGTGAGAGGCACCATCTAGATAAGCAGCTTCGAATAAGTCGCTTGGCAGGGAACCGAGGAAGTTGCGCATCAAGTAGATTGCGTACGGCAGACCAAAGCCGGTATGAAACAGCCAGACTCCCAAAAACGTGCCGTTCAATCCCATTTGGGCATATAGCCGCGAGATCGGGACGAGAGTCATTTGGAGAGGAACGACCTGAAGGCCGACGAGTATGGCAAACAAAAGAAAACGTCCTTTGAAATGCAGCCATGCAAAGGCGTAACCTGCAAATGCAGCAAATAAGATTGGCAGAATGGTTGCCGGTATTGTGATGAACAGGCTATTGAGAAAAGCGCGTCCCATGCCCCGCGGATTCAACAAATCACTGGCGTTGCATTTGAGATCCAACGATTGTGTGTGCTCGCTGCAATCCTGAACATAAGTATTCCTGCCTCTATAGCCAACCAAGGCATCTACGTAGTTGCTGGTTGTGAAGCGCGCTGCGACCTGGCCCGATGAGGTGTCTCTGAGATAAGCCGCTATGTCTGCTGCCTCTTGTATTGTAGGCAGGGGGATGTTGTCCATGTGTGGTTTACCGTTGAAGTCCTTGCGCAAGACTGCCAGCAGTTGCAAGGAACGCGGATACTTGGCATTCAAGTTTGGATCGGATAGATCCGCCTGTGGAATTGTTTTTCCATCCGCACCATGGCAGGAGGCACAGTATTGAGCATAAGAAGCGCTAATATTCCTCCATGGAGAGAAAACTGTCCACCAACCCGTTGAGTTGACATCCTGTACCGGGCGTATAGATGTGATCAATAGACCCAGTGTCGGCACAATCCAGATAAGTATCGTAATAAGGATAATGAGGTGGGTCGGGATTCTGCCAAGAATCCGGTTGATCCTGTCGCGGTTCATCGGATTGCCTCCTGTGCCAGAAAGCGTTTGATGTTGTAGTAAACGAAGGGAATAACGGAGAGTACAAGGATGACGGCTACCGCCGTGCCTCGGCCTACGTTAAAGTTTTTATACATTTCCGTGTACATGCGGTTGGCGATCACGTTGGTGCCAAAGTTGCCGCCGGTCATCACGTAAACGATGTCGAATAATTTCAACACATTTATGACCATCGTAGTGATCACTACCAGAATCGTGGGCATGATGATTGGAACCATGATCCTCCAAAACGCTGTCCATTCGCTGGCACCATCCACGCGGGCAGCTTCGAGGATCTCATCAGGCACGGATTTCAGCGCGGCGGAAAGGATCGTCATGCAAAAGCCGGTCCAAATCCAAATACCCACAATGATCAACATCAAGGTATTGATGCCTGGTGTGGACAGCCAGGCAACAGGTTTTCCTCCGAAAGCGGTGATAATGGAATTAAGCAGGCCTATTTGAACCTGCTGTGTGCCATAATCATAGACAAATTTCCAGACGATGCCGGCCCCCACAAAGGAAACAGCCATGGGCATGAAAATGATTGCCTTAGCCAGAGCCTCATATTTGACCCGGTCGGCAAGTACGGCAAAAGCCAACCCAATACTTACTGTTCCCGCAGTCATCAGGAAAATCCATTTGATGTTATTTCCAAACGATGATTTCCAAAAAGTGTCCAAAAAAGCTCCGGGCGAGCTGAAGTCAAATTCTGAGGTCAAAACATAGTGGTAGTTCTCAAAAACACCCCAACAGGATTCTCCGGCTGTACAAGTTGTCGCGGCAGAGGCAGTGCCATCCTTATTACTGAAGCTCAAGGCAACAGTGTTAATCATTGGATAGACAATGAAGAAGGACATCACTATCAAAGCAGGTAACAGATAGAGCCAGGGTGTCAGATTACCATGCTTCATTATCTTGGGAATGTTTTGTGATGCCATAAGTTCCTCCTGTAAGGGGTTGGGGACGCCTCAACCGAGGCGTCCCCAATCTTAAATGACGATTTACTTCTTCAATGCTGCAGCTTGTACAGCCGCCGCATCGCTTAGAGCTTTATCCAGATTGCCGCCGTTTAGGTAATCTACAATGGCCTTCCATTCAGCGCTGCCGAAACCGCCGGGGATGGTGTCACCGATATCAGGGGTAAATCCCTTGGTTGTGGAGAGCGCCTGACCGAGTTTCTGCAACGCCGGGTCAGTGTAGTTTCCGGCTGCGCCCTTGTTGGGCGATAGGCCGAAGGTAGCTTTGGCCCAATTGGCGCCTCCTTCTGGAGAGGAAAGATAAGCCACCAGCGCTTTGACCGCTGGTTTATCGCTGAAGGCCATCATCCAGTCCGCGCCGCCCTGCAAGCCTTGAGCACCAGGGACGATGAAGAAATCATAATCAGTGCCTTGCTTAAGGGTGGGGAACTGCTTGGAAATCTCGCCACCAGCGAAGCCGGATTGCTTGACCATCATCGCTTCCGGCGGATCGGCGAATGGTTTGTAAATAGCAGCCAGGAACGCGGTTGAAAGCGTACCTTGCGCACCGCCTACAGCATATTTTGGATTCATGGCCCATTTGCCGTAGGTCTCATAAGCTTTCTTGACGCCCGGGTCATTATATGGGATGCTGCCATTTATGATGCCCATGACGTATGCAGGACCTTGTTGCACTAGAAGGATATCCTGAATAAAGTCGGAACCGGTCCAACCAGTGGCATCTCCAGATTCCAATCCCATACTCCAGGGTATATGTCCGTCAGCGGACATCTTATCAACGAGCGTGTTCAGTTCATCCCAAGTGGTCGGCACATTATAGCCCAGGGCTTTGAAATTGGCTGGGCTGTACCAGATGATCGTTTTGACATCGGCTTTAACAGGCAGGCCCAGCCACTTGCCATCAATAGTGCCGGGATTGACGAAGAAGTCGGCATAGCTATCGCGCTGCGCGCCGAGTTCATCCATTGTCTTGAGCTGATCCTTGTACTGTATAAGTTGTGCTACATTCCAAAACGCAACGTCAGGCGGTGTGCCGGCCTTGACGCGTGTGTCCAATAGCGCTTGATCGCGCGTGGACTCCGGTTTTAGCACGATGCCGCAACTATCAACGAGAGGCTGCAACACCTTATTAAGACTGGTTTCCTCAGCGCCTGACCATTGGTAGAGCAAGCTGATCTCATCACCTGGTTTAGCACCCATGCAATTAATATTGGATGCAGGAGTTGTGGTGGGAGCGACGGTGGAAGGAGCCTGAGTTACGGGAGCCGCAGTGACAACGGGCGCTTCGGTCGCGGCCGGAGTTGCGGGACTGCCACAGGCTGTCAAAATCATGGAGGCCAAAAGCACGGCGGCCAAAACACTGTAAAACTTTTTCATTTTCTTCTCTCCTGATAGATACTATTGTCTATGGTTTCAATTGAAACAGGTAGTTGGATTGGAAAATTTATTCGCGCACCTCCTTTGCTAACACGTGTTACTAAGTTGGTAAAAAAACAGCCCATCATTGACGAGGCAAACCTATAACGCTTGACTGCCGTATGACGAGTTCTGACTCAAGGAAAAGCTGAGGTTGTTCCAAGCTTACTGCCTGTATCATCCGGACCAAACGGTCACCCGCCGCCCAACCCAACCCGTAAGCGGGCAAACGGACAGTGGTCAATGGCGGATCGCAATATTCAGCTAGGGGGACATCGTCGAAACCGACCACTGCCACATCGTCCGGGACACGAAGCGCAGCGCCCTTAATGGCTTGGATCGCACCCATAGCAACTACGTCACTGGCAACAAAAACTGCTGTGGGGTGGGGTGTCACTTTAAGTAGCTCGGTCATGGCCTTGAATCCGCTGGCAGGAGTGTAGTTGCCCTCCTGCAAATACGAATCGTCGATTTCTAATCCGGCCTCTCTTAACGCCTGATGATATCCCTCAAGACGTTGTTTGGCAGAAGTGTAAGTCAATGATGCATTCGTGATTATCGCGATCTGGTGATGACCATGAGCAATCAAATGGCGAATCGCATTCGCAGCGCCCGCGATTGCGTTGACATCTACGAATGGAATTTCGCTGTTGGGAAGCTGGCCCATCAACATAACCGGCACTCCTTGATGGTGCATGCGGATGATCTCAGAATCATCCTCGCGCGGGCCGGAAAGCAAAATCCCGTCCACGTAATTTTCATGGGTTAGTCGGGCGTAGCCCTGATGATCGTCCGGTTCGACAGGTTTGATCAAAACGTGAAAACCCTGCTGGGCCGCGGCCTGTTCTACCCCCAGCACTACCTGAATGAGAAAAGCATCTGCAAAAACCTGTTCGGGGCTTTGCCTCATCACAAGCCCGATCGTGTTCGATTTTCCACTGGCCAGCCTTCGTCCGGCGACATCGGGGTGATAGTTGAGAGTTTTCACCGCGTCCTGAACGCGCTGGCGCGTTGGTTCGCTGATCTTGACTCCCGGAACGCTGTTCAAAACAAACGAGACAGTCGTTCGTGAGACTCCAGCCATTTTAGCGACATCAATACTGGTGGCACGTTTTGTAGGACGCATATTGTTCAGTAACACGTGTTAGTAGAATTAGTATACAAAATTGAACTAGCCTTGTCAAGTGGCATTTTTTTCATGTGGCATTTTTTCAGTGTTACCGCAACTTGAAAAGTGAACCGTAGGCATGGTACATGATGGGGTGGAAAGGAACTCATCATGGCACAACTACACAAGAAGTTTAACGTTGATCAAGTCAAAATATTGTTCAGATCCTATGATGCGGGGCATATCAGTCGCAGTGAAATCGAGCAGACCCTGGGGATCGGCAAGACCCGTTTCTTCACATTACTAAAAGCATTTCGAAAGGATCCGGAGACCTTCTCGATCGATTACCAACGCAAAAGCAAAGGGCGGCTGGGTGTCGAAGCGGAAGAGAAGATCCGTGCCGAACTGCAACGCGACAAAGCCCTGGTGGAGAATAAAGAGTTGCCGATCTCTGGCTACAACTACGCAGCCATCAATGATCGTCTGAAGAAGGCAGGCATAAGCGTATCCACCACGACGATCATCAAGCGCGCCGTTCAGCAAGGCTGTTATCTTCCCCAGCGGAAGAAAAAGGATCGGCATGACCGGGAGGTGATCACCTCCGCGGCAGGGGCCCTGATCCAGCATGACGCCTCACTGCATAAGTGGTCTCCGTATGTGCTGGACAAGTGGACTTTAATCACGTCG
>JAJYOH010000149.1 GCA_021796315.1 Chloroflexota bacterium | reverse complement strand
GTAAAATAGAGATGCAATATTCTTCACGAAATAAAAGCTTCTTGGTAGAATTGTCCAGACAAGTTGAAAGGAGGCGGTCGGTTCGAGGTAACAAAAGAATGCCTGCTCGATCTTGTAATTCAAATTCAAAAAGGAGAAGAAGAAATGCATAAGACAATTCTGCACGTCGCCTTATTGGTCGGTGCCCTTGCGATGATTTTATCCGCTTGCGGCCCGGCCCCAACAGCGGCTCCCGTTGCCACGGAAGCCCCTGTCGCTACTCAGGCTCCAGCTACGCAGGCCCCGGCTGTAACGGTAGCTCCTAGTGTTGCGCCGACCAGCGCCGGTTTCCAAATCCCCGATATCACATCTGGAAAATTCAATGTGGCCATAGTCCTGGTCGGTTTCCATGCTGACGGGGGCTGGTCGCAGGCTCACACAGAAGGCGCGCAATGGATGTCAACACAGGATTCCACTATCAATGTTCAATATGTGGAATTGGTGAATCCAGGTCCGGATGCCGAAACTGTGATGCGCTCGCTGGCCCGCAAAGGTTTTGATCTGATCATTGGCACCACCTTTGAATATGGGCCGACCATGGATGCGTTGGCCCAAGAATTCCCGAAGACCAATTGGTTGCATGTTTCCGGCTATCGCAGCAATGGCACGAACTATGGCAACTTGTTCGGTGCGATGGAAGATATGAAGTATATCGGCGGTATGATTGCCGGTGCGCGCGCCAAGGCTGATGGCAATACGAAGCTTGGTTATGTTGCTCCGTGGCCTTTGCCGGAAGTAATCCGCTTGGGCAATGCTTTCATGCTGGGCGCCAAGGTGACATGTCCCGAGTGCACGATGGAAGTGCGCTGGATCAACACCTGGTACGATCCGGATAAAGAAAAGCAGGCCGCGCAGTCCCTGCTTGATGCTGGTGTGGATGTAATTCTCATCGGTTCCGACACCCCAGGTCCGCTGGTAGCGGCGGCCAATGCCGGCAAGTGGGCTCTTACCTATGACTACATCAACTCCTGCTCGCCTGCGCCGAAGAACTGCCTCGGCGCCGAATACTGGAACTGGGGCCCAGTGTATCTTAACGTCGTCAAACAGATTCGCGCCGGCACCTGGAAGCCCGGGAATGTCTTCCTGGATGCCGATTCGGGCATTGTCGGATTCTACGGCTTCATGCCGGGCCAGACCCCTCAGCCGGGCGTTCCCGCTTCGGTCGTTCCGTCGGTTCAGGCCAAGCTTGCCGATATGCTGGCTGGCAAATTCACCGTCAAAGATGTATTCATGGGTCCCATCAAGGATAACACCGGCAAGATTGTTATCCCGGCGGGCCAATCGCTCACTGTTGAAGACCTGTTTGGTATTGACGCGGCCACCATTAAATCTGGAAATCTGACCGGTCGCACCCCTTGCGCGATCTGCATGAACTGGCTCGCGGAAGGTATTCAAGGCACCATCCCGGCAATGCCGGGCCCGTAAAGTCTGTTGTTGGTAATTTGTTGGTGCAGGAGTCAAACTCCTGCACCAACTCTATTGTTACGGTCTGCATCGGGAGCGGCTTTATGAGTGAACCCCAAAATGCTTTTGAAATGCGAGGCATCGTCAAGCGTTTTCCCGGCGTCCTCGCCAACGACCAGGTAAATTTTTCCTGCCGGGCGGGAGAGGTCCACGCCTTGTTGGGTGAAAACGGCGCGGGCAAAAGTACGTTGATGAATGTTTTAGGCGGTCTTTATACATCGGAGGCCGGTGAGATTTACGTTGGGGGACAAAAAGTTTCCTTTCATTCTCCTCAAGACGCCATTGCTCATGGGATCGGCATGGTGCATCAACATTTTATGTTGGTGCCGTCTCATTCGGTTGCCGAGAACATAATACTTGGTTTGAATCGTCCGCGTTTTTTTCTTAATTTATCGCAGGTCGAAGAGCAGGTGGCCGCTCTGGCCGAACAATACAAAATGAATGTCAATCCGCGCGCCAAGATATGGGAATTATCCGTTGGCGAACAACAGCGCGTCGAGGTTTTGAAGATGCTCTTCCGCGGCACCAAGGTTCTGATCATGGATGAACCCACTGCAGTTTTGACTCCGCAGGAAGTTGATTCGTTGTTCCATACATTGCGTGACATGACCCGGCAGGGACACACCATTGTTTTCATCTCACACAAATTGGATGAGGTGGTTGCCATCGCAGACCGGGTCACGGTTTTGCGGCGCGGCAAAGTTGCCGCGGCAGGTGAATCCGCCAAAGGCGTGACAAAAGCCCAGCTTGCTAAACTGATGGTCGGGCGCGAAGTTTTATTTCGCGTTGTCAAGAAGAAGGCGCAGCCCGGTGATGTTGTCCTTTCAGCCAATGGCTTGACCGCAAATAATGATCGCGGCCTTCCAGCCCTTCGTAACGTATCCTTTCAATTGCATGCCGGGGAAATATTGGGAATTGCAGGAGTGGCCGGTAATGGTCAGCGCGAGTTGGCGGAGGTTCTCACCGGCCTGCGGCGCATGACGAGCGGCGTTGCAAAATTCGGCAGCGATCTATTGGACCCTACAACCAAGTGGCAGGAGATCGGTCAACGGCTGGCTCATATTCCCGAAGACCGCGCTGCGTTCGGCAGTGTTCCAAGTCTGAGTGTGGCCGAGAATTTGATTCTTAAGTCCTTTAATCGCCAGCCTATTTCCTCCGGTTGGGCCATCAATTCAACGGCAGTGCATGAAAACGCCGTCCGCCTGGTGGATGAATATCAGGTTGCGACGCCAACAGTCGAGACCGCAGTGCGGATGTTATCGGGCGGCAATCTGCAAAAAATAATTTTGGCGCGCGAAACATCCGGGCATCCGGGGCTGATGATCGCGGTGCACCCGGCCCGAGGTCTGGACGTGGGCGCGACGGAATCGGTCCACAAGATTTTGATAGACCAGCGCGACGCGGGCGCCGCCATCCTTTTGATCTCCGAAGATCTCGACGAATTGTTTTCGTTGAGCGACCGACTGGCCGTAATGTATGAGGGGCAGATTGTTGGCGAGATGCCGACCGAGGGCGCGGATATTCAAAAGATCGGACTCATGATGGCCGGCGCGAAGGCGGAAAAATGAATCTGCCTTGGAAATCTTATCGCTTAAGAATCGAAACCCGCGCCGACAATCCCGGCTGGATGGGAATCGTATCCTCCATTTTGGGTGTAGTGCTGGCATTGGTGGTAGGCGGTTTTGTATTGCGAGCCGCAGGTGCCACAGATCCCATCGGGACCTATCGCGAAATTTTCAAGGAGGGCTTTGGAACGTTGCAGGATTGGCAGGCAGGTATCCATGCCTTGTTGACCAACACGGATTGTCCGAAAGGACTGCTATGTTTCGGTCCAATCTCCGACACGCTGGTCAAAGCCTCGCCCATTCTTTTAACCGGCCTGGCTTGCATTCTTGCTTTTCGCATGAAGCTTTGGAACATTGGCGCGGATGGCCAAATGTTCATGGGCGCATGGGCCGCCACTGCCGTGGCAGTATTTCTTTTGCCAAAGAATACGGATCGCACGGTCATGTTGGGGACAATGGCCTTGGCAGGTTTAGTGGCTGGTTTCATCTATGGAGCGATTCCGGGTTTGCTCAAAGCCTGGCTCAATATCAATGAGATCATCATTACGTTGATGTTGAACTATGTGGCCTACAAATGGCTTGAATATTTTGTGGTGGTCGGACCCTGGAGTTTGGGAGACTTCGAGTCAACCGGGAGCTTCGCCCCTTCCGCCACCTGGCCGCGTTTGACCGAATATTCAAAAAGTATTCCTATCCTTGCAGGATTGACTGCTCATCCTGGAATCTTTCTCGGGATTATTGCCGCCATTGTGCTGGCTTGGATTTTGTTCCGCAGCCGCTGGGGATATGAGATTCGCGTCATCGGCGACAACCCAAAAGCCGCCCGTTACGCTGGTATCAATCTCGCGCGCAATATTTTTCTGGTGCTGGGAATTTCCGGCGCGCTGGCCGGCCTGGCCGGGATGAACGAAGTCGCGGCCCTGCGCACGCTCACCGGACGTTTTCAGCGCGGCTATGGTTTTACGGGCGTGATCGTGGCGTGGCTGGCGCGGCTTAATCCGCTGGCCGCAATTTTCGTTTCCATTTTTTTTGGCGGACTGCTGGTAGGCACTCAGTTGATCCAGCCGCAGGGCATTGCATCCATGTTGCAGGGCGTGATCCTGTTTGTGGTGGTCGGCACGGAACTGCTCTTTCGCTATCGCATCCGGCTGGAGAAGATCACTCCCAGCCTTGTCACATCCGTTTCGGAGTCGTCCAATGTCAACTGATGCTTTGATCGCCCTCGCGGCGACGATTATATTCGGCTCTTTAGTCAGCGGGACGCCCTTGTTGTTTGCAACGCTTGGGGAGATTCTTTCTGAACGCGCCGGTGTGATGAATCTTGGAATTGAAGGCATGATGCTGGTGGGAGCAATGGGCGGCTTCGCAGTCTGGTTTCATACCGGAAACACTTTCCTCGGACTTCTGGTCGGTATGGTCTTCGGCGGCCTGCTGGCTCTTCTGCATGCGTATATCACTGTTAGCTTAAGAGCCGATCAAGTGGTCAGCGGCCTGGCGGTGACCTTTCTCGGCACGGGGCTTTCGAGCATTCTCGGCGCGCCATACGTGGGCAAGGCCGTTCCACAGCCGATGCCCATAACTGTCCCTCTTCTTGATCGTATCGAGCTTCAACAAGTGATCATGGTCCTGATCGGATTGATGCTCGCGCCAGCGATTTGGTATTACCTGAATCGAACTCGCCCCGGACTCAACCTGCGCTCGGTGGGCGAGTATCCATCCGCCGCAGACTCACTGGGCATCAATATTTATCGCACGCGCTACATGTATGTCGTCTTCGGCGGCCTGATGAGCGGATTGGGCGGCGCGGCGATGAGCCTTGTGGCCGACCCGGGCTGGGTGGATGGAAAAACTTCAGGCTTGGGCTGGATCGCTGTCGGCCTGGTGATCTTTGCTTCGTGGGATCCGCTTCGGGGGCTGTGGGTTTCGTATTTTTTCGGTCTGCTTCGACGCCTGCCGCTCGATCTGCAAAACCCGGCCTTGCCTTTGATCTCCACCGCCAACAATCCGCAGCTTGGCCGCTTCATGGATATGTTGCCGTATCTTGCAACCATCTTTATTTTGATCCTTGGTTCGCGCGAAGCCATGCGCAAGCGACTCGGCGCGCCTGCCGCGTTGGGCACCCCGTACGTGCGCGGTGAACGCGGCGTGTAAAAATAAAAATCCATCGGTTCGGTGGTCGCTGATGCGCTTCGCAGTCAGCGGCGTTGGGCAAACCCATCGAAAAGTGCCGCCGTTAGAAAAGGACGCCACCAATGAACCTTTGGCAAAATTACTTTCGGCCAAAAACTTTAACCGAAGCAATGGACGCGCTTGCTCATGCGCCGCGTCCGCTTGCGCCGATTGCAGGCGGGACAGATCTATTATTGGATTTGGAACAAGGCCGACATTCCCCAGTCCAAACTCTGATTGACGTAACTGAAATTAAAGAACTGCTTGCATTGGAAATTCAGGACGACTCGCTTTTTGTCGGCGCGGCGGTCCCTGTCAACCGCATCGTTTCGGACCCGCTAACTGGTCAACACGTCCAAGCCTTGACCGAAGCCTGCAACTTGATCGCGGGCCCACAGGTTCGCAACGTCGCCACACTCGGCGGAAATGTAGCGCACGCGCTTCCCGCCGCTGATGGGACGATCGCATTATTGGCGTTGAATGCGCAAGCCGAAATTTCTGGCATTTCAGGAACTCATCGAATTTCTTTCAAAGAATTATTTCTCGGACCGGGAAAATCCGCGCTCAAGCATGGCGAAGAATTACTGGTTGGTTTTTATCTGCCATTGAAGAAAAATAATCAGGCATCCTGCTTCAAACGCATCATGCGACCGCAGGGTGTGGCTCTTCCAATTTTAAACTGCGCCGTCTGGCTCGAACGCGAGAATGCCATCATCAAAGATATTCATATCGCGGTCGGTCCCGGCGGCGCGACTCCCTTCCGCGCCGCGCAAGCCGAAGACACTTTGTGCGGGCAATCCCTCAACGGCACAGCATTTGAATCCGCGCTTGAAGCACTGCTTGCCCAAGCCCAATTCCGCACCAGCGTCCGACGCGCCGGCGCGGACTATCGTCGGCATATTGTCGGTGGGTTGTTCAGGGATGTGTTGAATACTGCGTGGTTAAGAGCAAAAGAAAACCACTGAGACACCGAGACACTGAGATTCTCTTTTTCGTAAGGATGATCGATGCAACGTAATATTCCTGTGGTACAAAACAAAAATATTGTTCCTCTGCTGGAAAAAGATCTAACTGACAAAATCATCGGCGCAGCAATCGAGGTTCATAGAGCCTTGGGGCCGGGATTGCTTGAGTCGGCTTATCAATTATGTCTTGCTCAGGAAAGCAGACTTCACGGGATCCCTTTTGAAGAACAAGTATCCTTGAAGCTTAATTACAAAGGAATTGATCTTGATGGTGGTTATCGGATTGATTTTGTTTTTGATAAACGTGTCATCGTTGAGCTAAAGGCCGTTGAGCAAGTATTGCCAGTTCATGAAGCCCAGTTGCTAACATACTTAAAGCTTGCAAAGATTCATGTTGGTCTGTTGATTAACTTCAATATCCCCGTTTTGAAAAATGGAATTTATCGTCGAGTTCTTTAAACAAAAAACTCCGTGTCTCAGTGTCTCCGTGGTTAAACCTTTTGAGAAAACCTATGAATAACAAAATCACCCTTACAGTTAACAGCAAGCGACATTCGCTCGAAGCAATTGCAGGTGAAACACTTTCAACTCTCCTCCGCGAGCGATTGCGCCTGACCGGCACAAAGATTGGCTGTGAAGAAGCCGAATGCGGCGCGTGCACCGTCCTGGTGGATGGTGAGCCTGTGGTCTCGTGCATCTATCCTGCCGAGCGCGCGGATGGAAAGACGATTGTGACGATTGAAGGACTCGCTTCCCCCCTCCGTCTCCCCCCATTTTCGGAGAAAATGGGGGGAGTGGCGCGCAGCGCCGAGGGGGGTAAGTTGCATCCGTTGCAGGAAGCCTTTGTGGAACACGGCGCAGTCCAGTGCGGATTCTGCATCCCCGGCCAGATCATGACGGCCTATGCGTTGCTCAAACGCAATCCGAATCCTGACAGTGATGAAATCCGTTTCGCGCTCAAGGATACGCTCTGCCGTTGCGCTGGTTATCCGGCGATCGAGAATGCCATTCTCGCCGCGGCAGAATCGCTGAGAACAGGCGAGCCTGTTAAGAAACCGAAAATTCCCGATTCGATTCATCAGCATAATTCTGTTGGACATACTCACCTGCGACCCGATGGGATTGAAAAGGTTACAGGCGCTGCGATCTACACCGATGACCTTGTCTTCGATGGCATGTTGTACGCAAAAGCTAGACGAGCGATGATCCCGCACGGATTTTTGAAGAAGCTGGATATTTCAAAAGCAAAAGCCTTGCCCGGCGTCGTTTCTGTTTTAACGGCGGATGATATTCCTGGCGAACACAATCATGGACTGGTTATCTACGATTGGCCTGTGATGATCGGTGTTGGCGAACGCGTCAGATACGTGGGCGACGCACTTGCCATTGTTGCCGCGGAAACTCAGGAGATCGCCGAGCAGGCGTCGGCGTTGATCGAAGCGGAGTTTGACCTCCAGCCTGTTATCACGAATCCAGTGCAGGCGCGTCAGGAAGGCGTCCCGCAAATCCACGAAAAAGGAAATCTGCTCAAGCATATCAAGGTTCGCAAAGGCGACATGGACAAAGGTTTTGCGGAGTCCGATATTATTTTGGAGCACACTTTCCACACGCCGACCACCGACCACGCTTTCATCGAACCTGAATGCAGCATCGGTGTGCCGCTGCCCGATGGTCGCATGGAAATTTATGTCGGCTCGCAAATTCCGTATCAGGATCGCGAGCAGGTTGCGCGCGTGATGGGTTGGCCGCAGGAGCGCATCCGCATCGTTGGTCAATTGATGGGCGGCGGCTTCGGTGGCAAGGAAGATGTGATGGGACAAATCCACGTTGCGATGCTTGCGAACGTGACGCAGCGCCCCGTGAAATTATTGTTTGATCGTCATGAAAGTTTGCTCGTGCATCCGAAGCGACACGCCACACAAATTCGTGTCAAGATCGGCGCGAAGAAAAATGGCCGCCTCGTTGCGGCTGAGACCGAACTCTACGGCGACACGGGCGCGTATGCGTCGCTCGGTGAAAAGGTGATGACGCGTGCTACCACGCACTCCGCTGGCCCATACGACATTCCCAACGTGCGCGCCGATTGTTACGCCATGTACACTAACAATCCGCCTGCGGGCGCGTTCCGCGGTTTCGGCGTTACGCAGTCTGCCTTTGCGGTCGAGTCGATGATGGACATGCTCGCCGAAAAATTGAATCTCGATCCGATTGAACTGCGCCGCATGAATTCGCTTCACGTTGGCAGCATCACCAACACAGGACAGGAATTGCGCGAGTCGGTTGGCTTGATGGAATGTATTGACCGCGTGGATACAGAAATGCGGAAGCATAGCCCGCATCCTTTCAAGCCGAGAGTTGTTCCCTCACCCCTAACCCCTCTCCCGAAGGGAGAGGGGGACTCTCTTCCCCCTTTGGGGGAAGGGCCGGGGATGAGGGTGCGCGCCTGGGGCTTTGCCGCGGCTTACAAAAACACGGGACTCGGCGGCGCGCCCGATATATCCAACGCGGAAGTTGAACTTTACGACAATGGAAAATTTGAAGTGCGAAGTTCGTCCGCCGAAATGGGGCAGGGACTCGTCACCGTGATGCAAACCATCGTCGCCGAAGAAATGTCTGTGTCGCCGTCACAAGTGCATGTATTGGTAATGGACACTGACCTGACTCCCAACGGCGGCCCGACGACGGCTTCACGTCAAACGTTCGTCACGGGCAATGCTTCACGTTATGCGGCCAAGACTCTGCGCGAAGCGATCACTGCCTCAATGGCCGAAAAATATGATGTGCGCCCTGAGCAAATTAAATTTGAAAATGGCATTGTCCACGTCAACGGACATTCGATGACCTATGCCGAAGTTGCCAAAGAAATGAAAGCAACAGGGCAACAACCGCGTGCTCTCTATGAATACGAAGCGCCGAAGACGAAACCGCTTGGCGAAGGCGGCGATATGCACTTTGCTTTTTCTTATGGCGTGCAAGCCGCCGAAGTGGAAGTCAACAAACTGACGGGTGAAGTTCGCGTGTTGAAAGTCATCTCTGCCAATGACGTGGGCATGGCTGTCAATCCGCTTGGCTTGCGTGGACAGATCGAAGGCGGCGTAATGATGGGACTCGGTAACTGTCTCACCGAAGAATTCATCGTTGAAGATGGTTATGTGATTACCGATCGTCTTGCGCGCTATCGCGTGCCGGGAATTATGCTCAGGCCGGAAATTACATCCATCATTGTCGAGCATCCCGTTGAAGCTGGACCGTACGGCGCGAAAGGCGTCGGCGAGATTTGCAGTATTCCCACCACGCCAGCCATCACGAACGCGATCTATAACGCGGTCGGCGTGCGCTTTGATTCGCTGCCTGTGGATCAGGAACAGATCGCCAGGGAATTGTGGGAAAGAAACGAAAAATAATGTAAAAAGGACTCTCAAGGTTTCAAGCCTGAGAGTCCTTATTCAATATGTCGGGTCTGCCGTATTTGTGGTTAAATAGACCCATAACTGAATTTCGGAGAAATGATGAAACTCGATCTTACCAGTCTTAAAGATGCATTGCGCGCCCTGGAAAAAGCCATTCATTCATATCATTCGCTTTCACAGAATACGTCGCTTACTTCCGACGATATCGAAACTGTGAAGTCGGGAGTTATTCAAAACTTTGAAGTGGCTTATGAACAGTGTTGGAAGTTTATGAAGCGCTGGCTTGAAGTCAATATTGGCGCGGATACCGCAGATGGCGTAACGCGCCGCGAGTTGTATCGTTTGAGCGCGGAAAATCGTTTGATCGCGGATGTGGACGAATGGATGGAATATCACATTTCGCGCAATCTCACCTCCCATACATACAGCGAAAACAATGCCAAGACGGCTTTTCAGGCGGCGGTCTCTTTTTTGCCCGTAGCGAAGGATTTTCTGCAGAGGCTCGAAGCTCGCAATGATTGACGTTTCCCCCGTGCATCTGCAAATTGTGTTGGATATTCTCAAACAGCATGCGCCCGATTGCGATGTGCGCGTGTTCGGTTCGCGGTATGCCAATAAGGCAAAAAAATATTCCGACCTCGACATTGTTCTCGTGGGAAATGACAGGCTTCCTGTGAATCGAATCGCTAAGATAAAAGAGACCTTTGAAGAATCGATACTGCCTTATCGCGTGGATATATTGGATTGGAATGTCATTTCACCTGAATTCAGGAAGATAATCGAAGGAAACGGGTTCGAAGTTATTCAGAAGCGGCGCGTCGAAAAGTTGAGCACGGCAGAATCAAACTATGACTAAATTCACTGGCTATCGCTGTTCGTTGTGCGGGACCGAATACCTGCCCGGACAGGTCAAGTACACCTGTCCGAAAGATGGTGGCAATCTGGATATCGAGCTTGATTACCTGGCCATCAAGAAAAAATTCCAGCCCGAAGATATCACCAGCCGCCGCGACTTTTCGCTCTGGCGTTACGAACCTCTCCTGCCAGTCAGTACGCCAAAAGGTGAAGCGACGCCTCTCCACATGGCAGGCTGGACTCCCGTATTCAAATTGCCGCGCCTGGCGGAAAAACTCGGGCTGAAACATCTGTGGCTCAAGGATGAGTCCCGCAACCCATCAGCTTCGTTCAAGGATCGCGCTTCAGCGATTGTCGTGGCGCGTGCGCAGGAGATCAAGGCCGAAATCGTTGTGACTGCCTCAACCGGCAACGCGGGCGCGGCGCTGGCGTGCATGTCCGCCGCGGTCGGGCAGAAGGCCATCATCTTCGCACCCAAGTCCGCGCCGCCTGCCAAAGTGGCGCAGCTGCTGATCTTCGGCGCGAAAGTCATTCTGGTGGATGGAACCTACGACGATGCCTTTGA
>JAJYOH010000148.1 GCA_021796315.1 Chloroflexota bacterium | reverse complement strand
GTCTCAATCTGTGGATGTGTCGGCAGAAGAAAAAAGGGGACATACCATGCGCCCAAGCCTGCGGCGAGAACGAGATATAAAAATGATTTGATCGCAGTCATATTGTTTGTCGTTGCGAAGCGGTGTACTTCCGCCGTGGCAATCTCAAATAACCTTCAAATAGCCAATTGCATGAAAACACGAGATTGCGAGTGGCGCTTGGTTTCGGTACGCCGAAGCACACGGCTACTCAACCACCAGCGCCACTCGCAATGACATGCTATCCTCTCTTCTTCAACCACTCCAGCAACTTCTTTGTTGACCAGCAATTGATAACATCCTCTTTTGTCAGCCAGGCGCGGCGAGCCGTTGCGACGCCGTAGAACAACATATCAAGATCGGCTTCGGAGTGCGCGTCGGTGTTGATGCTGATCGGGATGCCCAACTCTTTTGCGCGGCGCGCATACATATCGTCCAGATCGAGGCGGGCGGGATGCGCGTTGATTTCCAATGCAACGCCAGTCTCCGCCGCGGCGTTGAGCACCGCGTCCATGTCGAGATCCGCGCCTTCGCGGTCGGGAATCAATCGCCCTGTCGGATGACCGATGATGTCCACGTGCGGATTGCGAATCGCGTTGATCGTTCGCTGCGTGACTTTCTCGCGCGGCTGTCGCAAACTGGAATGCATGGAAGCCAAAACCAAATCAAGGCTTGCCAAAAATTTATCGGGATAATCCAGCGTGCCATCCGCTTTGATCTCAACCTCAGTGGCGTGCAAAATCAAAATGCTGTCACCGAGTTTGTCCTGCGTCTTTTTGATCTCTGCGGCCTGCTTCTTATGATCGTCCATGCTCAGTCCGCCCGTGACGCCGAGGCTGACCGAATGATCGGTGAAGGCAATGACCTTGATGCCGCGCTTGGCGGCGGCTTGCGCCATCTCGAGCATCGTTAATTTGCCGTCGCTCCAATTCGAGTGAACTTGCAAATCGGCCTTGATGTCTTTGACTTCAATTAACTTCGGAAGTTTGTTCTGCTTCGCGGCTTGCACTTCGCCGCGGTCTTCGCGCAGTTCAGGCGGTATCCACGGCAAGCCCACCGTTTTATAAACTTCTTCTTCGGTCGAGCAAAAGATTTCACCGCCGCCTTTCACTTTTACAAATGAATGATCCGATAACGATAATCCTTTATCGAGTGCGAGTTGACGCAATTGAACGTTGTGATCTTTCGAACCCGTCGCATATTGCAGTGCAGTGCCAAACTCTTCAGGCGGATGCACCCAAACTTGTGCGCGCACGCCGTCGCCAAACTCGATGGACGATTTCGTTTCGCCTTTGCCCAGCACGCGTACAACGCCAGATAACTTTGTGAACGCTTCCATGACCGGTTTTGAATCTTTGGTCGCGACGAGGATATCGAGGTCGCCAATGGTTGACCGCATCCTTCGCAGACTTCCAGCGGGTTCCGCGGCGGCGACGCCCTTCACCTTTTTGAGCTGTGCGATGATGTCTTGGGCGAGCGGGTACGCGCGTCCAAGTGGAATGCGGCCGGAGCGACGCGATAAAGACTCAATCCCCGTGAGAATCGCTGTCTCAGATTTTTCACCCATGCCTGGGAGGCCGCGCAATTTTCCTTTTTTGGCAGCCGCTTCGAGCTGAGTCAGAGTCGTAATATGAAGAGTCTTCCAAATGAGAGCAATCTTTTTAGGACCGAGTCCCGGCACTTGAAGCCAATCCGCCAACGAGGGCGGCACTTCCTTTTTTAGTTTTTCCAGGAATTGGAGTTTACTGGTGCTGAGTAGTTCATCAATTTTTTCCGCGATGGCTTTGCCCACGCCGGGGATTTCTTCGAGCTTGCCCTCTTTCCAATATTCGCTGGCATCGCGTCCGAGCGACATTAAATTTTCGGCCGCTTTGCGATAGGCGAGCGTTTTGTAAATGATCTCGCCTTTGATCTCAGATAAATTGGCGATGAGGGTGAATGTGTCTGCGAGTTGTTTGTTGTTCATCATAACAATAATCCTTTCGCTTGTTTGGGGATTATACGTCGAAAATTCGTAGGTGATGCGTGCGTAAAATAAATCAGCCTGACAAAAGTCGGGCTGATGTTTTGTGTGAAGCCTTATAGCAGTGAATGCCATGTCATCGAAAAGATGATGGCCAACGCGGCCAAAAGCAGACCAATCGCGCTGAACAATACGCTGATCTCGATGGTGTCGTGTTTGGTGATCAAGCAGGTCGGAAGATTCTGCAAGACGTGGTTAAGTTCATCCGCACTCTCGGCTGGATAATATTCGCCGCCCGTCATCTTTGAAACCTGCTTGAGAGTTGTCTCGTCGATGCCGCGGCGAAATCCGCCGAAGCCGCCGAATGGATCGCCCCGTCAGCGAACCAGACAGGGCAGCCAATCGCCATCCACCCGGCCCTGCCTGAAAAAACGAAACAGCAAATGCGTTACCACTGTTCCAAGCTCAAGGCTGGCCGAAAGCGGCAGGCTCACGTCCTACCGTCGGCAGTGGAATCGCGGAAACAACGCCCAAAACCAAGAAAAATCCCTGGCAAAACTTCAAGCATGACAAGGCTCAATACCAACGCTCTAACCCTTCAAAAATATGGACTACATTCCCGAACAATTGGTGCCATGTAGATTTGTGTTCTTTTTTAACTTGACAGGGCGAAATCATTTCTATATAATGGTTGTTACTAACACGTGTTAGTAAGAAAAGCCTTTTTATGATAAGTCCAAAACGTATTACAAGCTCGGATGTCGCAAAGCTGGCTGGTGTGTCGCGAACTACTGTTTCTTTCGTTCTAAATAATGTTCCGGGTGTCAGTATCAGCAAAGGAACGCGTAAGCGCGTCTTGGGAGCTGCAGAACAACTTGAGTACCATCCCAATATCGCCGGCAAAAGACTCGTCAGCGGGAAATCGTACACGGTCGGTTTCGTGCTCTGCCAATCACCCGAACAGGTCTTTGCAGACGCCCTTCTCCCCCAGGTGATTATGGGGATCGAACAGGCAGTGGTGCAAGAGGGATTCCATGTTTTGCTTAAAGCCGCTGACCCGAAAAATGATGGCGAGTATACGAGTTTGGTCTCGGAGAACCACGTGGACGGGATCATCCTTTCCGGACCACGCACAGATGATAAAGCCATTGTCCAGTTGCACAGGCAGAAAGTTCCCATCATGTTAATGGGGCAACTTCCCGGTGTGGACATCCCATTCGTGGATATCAACGCTAAATTGGGCGCCGCATCAGCGGTGAATCACTTAATTGATCTGGGACATCGGAGAATCGCCATGATCACCAACGCGCCGCTATTTTATTCTTCCGCCCAGCAGAGGCGCACCGGATATGTAGAAGCTTTGACGAAGGCAAATCTCCCGGTCGATGAAGTACTTATTCGGGAAGGAAACTATACGCCGGAAAGTGGATATCAGGCCATGACGGCATTGCTCAGTCTATCACCGCGACCTACCGCTGTTTTCATCGCCAGTGACGTGCTAGCTGTCGGCGCAATCCTCGCAATCAAGCGCGCCGGATTGCGGATTCCAGAAGACGTTGCCGTGGTTGGCTTTGATGATATTCCGCTGGCAGAATATTTCAACCCTCCGTTGACAACAGTTCGCCTGCCCGCATTTGGTCTCGGATGGAGTGTTGGGGAAAGACTCATCCGGCTTATCCAGGGCGAAGGCTTGGATCAAGAATACGTATTGATGGATTCCGAGTTGATCATTCGTCAATCAAGCCGCGGAGGATCGCAATGACTCAGTTTTTTTTCTGCCATCTGCTAACACGTGTAAATATGGAAAGGAGGTGAGCTGCCTAGTCATACGTTTTGAGCAAATAGCTCAAAGATGAAGTCCAACTTACTACCTACCAAATGAAGGAGAAAGAATCATGAAAAAAATGAGCAACATCCTAGTTGTATTGTTGCTGTCCGCAATGCTTCTCACGGCCTGCGGTCCGCAAGCTACAGCAACTCCGGCCGCGACCGCTGCGCCGACTGAGGCCATGCCAGCCACTGTGGCCCCTGCAGCAACCGAGGCAGCGACTCAAGTACCTGCCTCCACCATAGATTGTGCAGGCGCCAAGAGCGGCGACGAGATCAGCATGCTGTATCAATGGTCCGGAGAGGAAGAAGCAAAACTGAATCAGATCCTCAAGCCGTTAGTGGACGCTTGTGGCATAGTGCTTAAGCCGGAATCGACACGCGACCAAGGCCTGCTTGATACACGCGTCAAGGCCGGCACCCCGCCCGACGTGGCTTTCTGGAACGTCACCCAGCTTGTCCAGTACAAGGACATGCTGAAGACCATGGATAGTCTCGGCGCCAACAAGGACAACTACATCCCCGGCTCCACCGATCCAGGCACGATTGACGGCAAATGGCTCGGGTTGCCAGTGAAGACCGATCTCAAGACCATCGTTTGGTATAGCCCGGCGAACTTCCAAGCCGCTGGCTACCAAGTTCCGACGACCTGGGACGAGTTGAATTCTCTGGTCGAGAAAATGGTCGCGGATGGCAAGGTGCCGTGGTCGATGGGCTTCGAGTCCGGCGATGCCACCGGCTGGACCGGCTCAGACTTCATCCAGGACATCCTGCTGGTTCAGCAGGGCCCGGACTACGTTATGAAGATCATCAGCGGCGACATGCCATATGATGATGCCGGCGTGCAGCAGGCCTATGAACTCTACGCCAAGTGGGCCAAAGATTCGAAATACACCGTCGGCGGCGCACAAGGCACCCTTTCGACCAATTTCAATGATGCCATCCTGAAGGTCTTCTCGGATCCGCCCGAGGCCATGATGGTCAAGCAATCTGGCTTTGCCAGTGGAACCATCTTGCAGCAGTATCCGAACTTCAAGTCCGGCACGGACTATGACTTCTTCGTCATCCCCGGCGCCAAGGGCCTGCAAGGCGGCTCGGATTGGATGATGGCATTCAGCGACAAGCCCGCCGTCAAAGCGCTCGTGACCTACCTGTCGTCCGCGGAAGGCGGCAAGAATTGGGCCGCTGCCAGCTTCGGGCTCTCCCCGAACAAGGCGGCTGCCGGCAACTTCACCGACCCGGCGCTCAAGAAGCTCGCCGACGCCTTCTACACGACGTCTGCGCTGACCCCCGACATCGGCGATAGCATCCCCGGCGGGTTCGGCACGGCCGAGTGGAAAGCCATCGTGGACGTTGTCAACGGCGCGGATATCAAGACCGAGCTGGCCGCAGTCGCAGCAGCTCAGAAGCAGTCACTCGGCAAGTAGACTACAATTTGCACGCACAAATGGGGATGCCTCTTTCCCGAGGCATCCCCACAACATCGCCCCGGAGGAAAGAGAGGTCGCATGGCTGCGCAACCCGTTCCAAAGATCATGAAGCAGGGCAAGCTCGCCCCATGGCTTTACCTGTTGCCGTCTCTCGTCGTGATGTCGTTCTTCATCGTCTACCCGATGATCAACACCATCGCCCTGAGCTTTGAAAATAAGGATGGAACGGCATCGGCAGCCACCCGATGCGAAGCCGGCCAATCCTGCTGGGGGATTTTCGAGAACTACCACTATGCGTTGACTTCCGAGCTCGACACCCGTTCTGTCGGCGCGTTCTGGAATTCGTTTTGGACGTCCTCGTACGGCAACACCCTCAAGTGGATCATCTTCATGGTTTCTGGCACGGTCGCCATCGGGCTGGGGTTTGCCATGCTGACGAACCGGGTAAAGTATGAAGCTCTCGCCAAAGCCGTCATCTTTATGCCGATGGCCATTTCCTTTGTCGGCGCAGGCGTCATTTGGAAGTTCGTGTACGCCTTTGGCACGCAGCAGGTGCAGGTGGGCCTGCTGAACGCCATCCTGGTCACCGCCGGACAAAAGCCGGTGGCCTTCATCCAGACTCCCGGCATCAACATGGTGGCCCTCATCGCCGTCGGCATCTGGATCTGGACCGGCTTCTGCATGACCATTCTCTCCGCGGCCATCAAATCGGTGCCCGAAGAGATCCTGGAGGCGGCCCGGGTGGATGGCGCTTCTGAATGGTCGGTATTCTGGAGCATCATGGTGCCGATCATCATGCCGACGATCGTGGTGGTCATCACGACCATGGTGATCAACACCCTCAAGGTCTTTGATATTGTCTATGTCATGTCAGGCGGTCAATTCCAGACCGACGTGATTGCCGTGCGCATGTATCGGGAGATGTACAAGTTCTATGATGTCGGGCACGGCACAGCAGTGGCCGTCGTGCTCGTGCTGGTGATCATCCCCTTTATCTATCTCAACATCCGGCGCTTCATGGAGCAGGAGGCGATCCGATGAAAAGGGACCAGATCAATTCAATCCTCAACAAGCTGCCCACTCATCTGATCATCATCTTGACGATGCTGATCTGGATCATTCCGACCATCGGCCTGTTTATCACGTCCTTGCGCCCACTCCAGGACATCAATACCACCGGCTGGTGGACCATCGCCTCTCCGCCGCCCGGAGCCAACCTCTACAATGCCAATTGCGCGGCCTGTCACGGCTCCAACGGTAAGGCGCTCCTGCAGGCAGACTTGACCAACGCTGCCGTCGTTCAGCCGGTCTCGCGGTCTCTCCAGTTGGAGGCGGATCTCAAGAAACAGGTCAATGGTCAGCCGCACATGGGCGGCAAACCGATCCCGTCCCTTCAGAACCTGGCGGATATTTCTGCGTACCTCCAGCGCATATCAGGAGGCAGCCCCGCCTCGTTCACCCTGGAGAACTATGTGGATGCACTTGTGGGTTATCGCGGCACCACCCACTACTGGATTGATTGTCAGAAAGGCACGCAGGCCAACGATCTCCACTGCAACATTAGCGATCTGCTGAATCCGCGCGGTATGGGTCGCGCCTTCGTCAACAGTCTGATCGTGACCATTCCCGCGACCTTCTTCCCGATCCTGTTCGCGGCGTTCGCCGGTTACGCCTTCGCCTGGCTGGACTTCAAGGGACGCTTTGTCCTCTTTGCTGTGCTGGTCGGGCTGCAGGTCGTGCCGCTGCAGATGACGCTGGTGCCGATCTCACAGCTCTACGCCCATCTGGGATTGAACGGCACGTTCCTGGGCGTGTGGCTCTTCCACACTGGGTTCGGTTTGCCATATGCGATCTATCTCATGCGGAATTTCCTGGGCTCTTTGCCGCGTGATCTGTTCGAGTCTGCCTACCTAGACGGGGCCTCGCATTGGACAGTGTTCCGCCGCCTTGTAATCCCATTGGCGATGCCTGCCATCGCCTCGCTGGCTATTTTCCAATTCCTGTGGGTATGGAATGACCTGCTGGTTGCGCTAGTATTTCTGGGGGGCACAACGCCGGTCATGACCTACCAGATCAGCAACATGGTCACCTCGCTTGGCGCGGGCTGGCAGCTCCTTACCGCAGCAGCTTTTCTATCCATGCTGCTGCCCATGATCGTATTCTTCTCCCTCCAGCGCTACTTTGTGCGCGGCATGATGGCAGGCGCGGTGAAGGGATAATCCTCTGGCTTCTCAGAATAATATATGACAAAGGTGAATACGGACTTTGTATCATCCCATCCTTTTCTTCAACTGCTCCAAAACCAAATAGACATCACCCGCGCCCCTTTCAGCGATCGCGGTTCGCGCATACTGGTATTTCGCGTCCCGGAAAAAAAACAGCTCTATATCAAATTAGCTGAACGGCTGATCAGTCTGGAGCCTGGGCTGGAAGCCTATTTTCACCGCCCGCCATTTATTGACAACCTCTGCTTGGTGGACGCCGTCGGAAACGCCTTGGACTTTGAAATCACCACCTCGGCGGAGAGGCTCCAATTCCACACGCGCCTCGGCGATTTCCAACTTGTCTTTCAGGACGAAAACACGCTCGCCTTCGGACTGCCGCCCAATCAATCCTGCGGCCTTCGCTTTCATGTACGAAATGAAGTTCGCCTCACAACGGAAAGCGGCGGAGAACTGAAGAGCGTGCGTAACCTTGTTTATGCCGCTAACAGTCCGATTGTCGAGAATTGGGCGACCGCTGCTGGGGACGGGTTCGATGTCAACATTATCGTTCAGGCAAAGGATGACTGCGCGCTCATCATACATATCAGTCCGCAGGACGATTACAAAACACAGGTTCTGCCTTTTTCGCAGTCGAAAAGAAATGCGGAAGCCCGCTGGAAAAACTGGTTCGATCAAGTTCCACCGGTCGCCGAACCGTACCGCGAGAAATATGCTTATGCCTGGTGGGTCATGGCGAATAATCTGATTAGCCCATTGGGCTATGTGACGCGCGAAGCCATGATGCCAACCAAAGCCTTTTACGTCGGCCTCTGGCTGTGGGACTGCGCGCTGCATGCCATTGCTCTTCGCCATGCAGACATCGAGCTGGCACGCGACCAACTGCGCGTGATGCTGGCCCATCAACTCCCGGATGGCATGCTCCCCGATGTCGTCTTTGACGAAGGGCTAATCACTGAATTAGATCATCCCTTCCACGCCGCGGTGACCAAGCCGCCCATCTTAGCCTGGGCGGCGATCAAGCTACATGAAAGTCATCCTGATATAAATTTTCTTCGCGAAATCTATGATCCGCTCGTGCGCTGTAACAATTGGTGGTTTGAAAAGAACGACGACGACGCAGACGGGCTGGTGCAGTATACACACCCATTCTCCTCAGGCCTAGACAACAGTCCGCTTTGGGATCATGGCATGCCGGTCGAATCACCGGACATCAATACATATCTCAGCATTCAGATGGACTGTCTGGCGTCTATGGCTGAGGCGCTTGGCAAAAATGACGAAGCCGTAATGTGGCGTGCGCGTTCCGAGACGCTTGTCAAACGCATGATCGAAGATTTATGGGATGAAGAAGCTGGTCTGTTTCAGTGCTTATACAACGGGAAACCGATACCGGTTGTCACCCCATTCAACCTCTATCCTCTTTGGACGGGCCAACTGCCGCAAGCCATCGTGGAGCGGCTGATCGAGCATCTGAAAAATTCGGATGAGTTCTGGTTCGAGTACATCCTTCCAACCGTAGCGCGCAACGACCCGGCCTACAACCACGAGGCGATGTGGCGCGGCCCGGTTTGGGCAAATATCAATTATTTTTTCATCGAAGCTTTACAAAAGAATGGCAGGCTCGATCTGGCACGTGAGCTGCGTGATAAAACTCTGAAAATGATTATGAGCCAGCCTGGCATATACGAATATTACAGCTCTGAGAACGGCAGGCCGCCGTTCAGCGCAGCTCCCATGTTCGGATGGACCTCCGCCGTTTTCATCGAGCTTGCACTTCAGGCAACTGCCGAACTGCGTTCAGGGAAAAATAATCACAGGAAAAAAGAATAAGCATCATGGATCAATCTCTCTGGTACAAGAATGCGGTTTTTTATCAAGTGTATGTTCGCGCCTTCAAGGACAGCAATGGCGACGGTCATGGCGACCTTCGAGGTCTGACCCAGAAACTTGACTATTTGCAAGACCTCGGCATAGACTGCATCTGGCTGATGCCCATCTACCCGTCCCCCCTGAAGGACGACGGATACGATATTGCAGATTACTACAACGTCGCTGAAATCTTTGGCGCCATTGACGACTTCAAAACATTGCTCGAAGCCGCACACATGCGCGGCATGCGTCTCATTATGGACCTCGTGATGAACCACACCTCCGACGAGCATCCCTGGTTTCAGGCTGCGCGCTCCGACCGAAATTCTCCCTACCGCGACTACTACGTGTGGAGCGACACCGACCAGAAATACAAGGACGCGCGCATCATCTTCGTAGACAGTGAACCCTCTAACTGGACCTGGGATGAACAGGCAGGCCAATATTACTGGCACCGTTTTTATGCCAGCCAGCCTGATCTGAACTATGACAGTCCCAAAGTCCAGGACGGGATGCTCAACGTGGCGCGCTTCTGGCTCGACCTCGGGATTGACGGCTTTCGCGCCGATGCGGTTCCCTATCTCTTCGAACGTGAAGGTACCAATTGTGAGAATCTACCTGAGACACACGCCTATTTGAAAAAATTGCGTGCTTTCATGGATGAACATTATCCCAATCGAATCCTGCTCTGTGAAGCCAATCAATCGCCCGAAAATGTCCGTCCTTACTTCGGCGACGGCGACGAATTCCATCTGGGCTTTCATTTCCCCATCATGCCGCGTATTTACATGGCGCTGAGAAAAGGCCGCGCCGATGATCTGCGTGACATCCTGCGCCGCACGCCGTCCATTCCTGAGAACTGCCAGTGGTGTACTTTCCTCCGCAATCACGACGAACTGACCCTCGAGATGGTCACGCCGGAAGAACGTCAATGGATGTGGGAACAGTACGCGCCCCAGGCGCGCATGCGCCTCAACCTCGGCATTCGGCGCCGCCTCGCGCCGCTTCTAGATAACGACCGACGAAAGATCAAACTTATCCACTCTTTGCTTTTCACTTTGCCCGGCTCGCCCATCATTTATTACGGCGACGAGATCGGAATGGGAGATAACATCTGGCTGCCAGACCGCAACGGCGTCCGAACGCCGATGCAATGGAACGCCGAAGCAGATGCGGGCTTTTCAGGCGCGCCTGTCCAATCCATATACACGCCGATCATTGACGACGATATATATGGCCCGTTGCGCGTCAATGTCGAGAGCCAGCGCAACGACCCTGATTCGATGTGGAACAGTATTCGGCAAATGATATCGGTCAGAAAACAAAATCATGCTTTTGGGTGGGGCGAATTCGCGTGGGTGGAAACCGGCGCAAATTCCATTGCGGCTTACACGCGCATCTATAAAAACGAAACCATGCTCATCATCAACAACCTCAGCGGGCAGAAACAAACTGCCCGCCTGCCTTTCAAGCATGCCGCCAACATCTTGTCGCAGGAAAACATTTCACTCCAATCGCTCACGCTGCAGCCATATCAATACCTCTGGCTTCGGATAAGAAAATAGCATGAGCGTTCCCATCTTTGGCGGCATCGAAAGCGGCGGCACAAAATTCATTTGTGCAGTCGGCACAAGTCCGGATGACATCCGCGCTGAAACGCGTTTTCCAACCGCAGCGCCGGACGAGACGTTAAAACAGGCCATC
>JAJYOH010000147.1 GCA_021796315.1 Chloroflexota bacterium | reverse complement strand
CCGGTCGCACAACCTGCTCGTAAACCGAGTCGAAATCTTCAGCGGAGATGTTCAATGTCTTTTCAGCGTCTTCAGATGGCACCTCCGTTTCGCTATCCTCCACGTCCCCCGCGATGACATCCGCATCATCCTCACTGCCTGCATCGACGACAAAGCTAACTGCGACATTGGCGTTGAGAATTCCCACCAGGAGACGCGATACCGTACTGGCGAGGCGGGACTCCAACCAGTCGCGTGCGTAGAGATTTCGCACCGCGACAGTCATCACGCCATTATCATAAGAGAGCGGGCGCGTGTCCCGCACCCATGTGTCGAAAGATGCTTTTGGCATCTCCATTTGAAGTTGTCCGAGGACAGACTGCCAGGCTTGTTCTGCGTTCATATCCTTATTCCTCCTCACCCCATGTCAGGGTTGCGACGGTGTGATCGGTGATGACCGCGATGGTGCGGTCTTCAGTTGAGTCACTCGCGCGCAGTTTTCGCGCAAGCTCTTCGAGCGCGGCAGGTATTTCCTCCGCACGGTCAGCATTGATGGTGGCAGATGCAACGATCATTTTTTTCTCCTCTTTCCGGGCACTGAAAAGGCCCTAAAAATAATTTCTATGCTGGTTTTCTAAAAAACTCACAGGAAGCCCCAGGACGGGCGACTTTTCCAAAACGGGCTACGGCTCAAAATCCTTTTTTCAGGGGGCTTGCAGGCGTTCCTGTAAAGGCAACCTGTGCGGCGATCTGTGCGTCAACTGTGCGGCGGCTGTGCGGCGGCTGTGCGTCAACTGTGCGGTGACGCACAGATAAGCAATTCGCCCCAAAAAATTGGGGCGAATTTCCGGGAAAATCTGATGTTCATTTTTGGGCTTCATGCGAATCAGCCTCTTTTCACGCGCTGAGAGTCACGCGTTGTTTGACCTGGATCGGATGCGCGATCAGTTTGGCGCGACCCTTGTTGTACGCGGTGAGCGCATAGCGCAGAAGGAAGATTGCCACCTCCCCTTTCGATAGCGCGTCGCCTGCCAGCGCTTCGATCTGGCGATCAATGTCCGCGCCCCAGCGATAGTTCAGATACGAGGGCTTACCCGCGCGATCAACCTTATGATGTTTCTTCGCAGGTTGTTGTTGAGGGACCTCGCTTTTCTGTTTCGGCCATTCATCTGCATCCACCAGCGTCACGGCCATCTTGCGGCGCGTGGGATTGGGCTGCGCGGAAAGAGTCACTTCGCCTTTTCGCACATGTTTCAACGCGTACTCGATCAGCACTTTGGCGATGTTCGTCGTGCTCGCCATATTCTCCCCGGCGATCTTGTTGATCTCCGTGCGCGTGTCCTTTGCTTCTTCGAGAAGATGGTCGGGGATGTAGTAACTACTGTTGGGATGACTCTTCTCCCATTTGCGATGATCCGCGCGCCCCTTTTTCTCGGTCAGGGGGATGGTGGTCAACGGCTCGCGCGGCGGCACGGCTCCAGGTTGCGAAGGCGTTGGTGGTTGTTGGTGTTCACGTGTGCGCCGGAAGGCGCTGCGCCGTTGGCTGGTCATAGTTTCTCCTAACTCTTCTTGATGATTTCGATACCGAGACTCTCGTATTCGCGCGCCGCACGGCAGGTGGGGTCTTTTTCAAAGATGACTTTGCCTTCGGCGGCGCACTCGCGCAGGATCGTCGCGCGGTGGATGGGAGACAAAACGTAACCTTCGAAGTTCTCGTTCAACTCCACCAAAGATTTGGCGCTCTCGTTGGTATGCTCGTCGTGGAAAGTGGGCAGGATGCCCAACAGGGTTCCTTTCCAGCCATTGTGACTCTTCATGGTTTCGAGCATTTCCATCATTTGATCGAGGCCGTCCATCGAAAGGAATTCAGTGGCGGTTGGGATCAACACCATGTCCGCGGCATAAACGGCGCGCTCCTGGATGCCGCCCACGCTCGGTGCAGTGTCGAGTACCGCGAAGTCATATTCCTTCACCAATGTGCGCAGGGACGCGCGGATCGCATCGATGGGCCGGTTCTCCGCGTTCATGACAATCTGGGCGGTAGCGGTGGTGCGTTCCCCCGGCAGAAGGTCAAGCCCTTCCCGTCCACTCGCCCGGATCCACTGGTGAATATCTGTCCGTGGATTGACCAGCACATTGAACACGCCAG
The DNA here is from genome assembly GCA_021796315.1 of Chloroflexota bacterium. Next base: position 8,928 of record JAJYOH010000147.1, on the reverse strand, counting down.
GCTCAGGGTTCACTGCCAGCGACGTGGCGCATTGTCCCTGTGGATCAAAGTCCACAAGCAGGACGCGGCGATGTTTCAACACAGACAGGACATAGGCAATGGTTACGGCGGTGGTGGTCTTGGCTACGCCGCCCTTTTGGTTGGCAATGGCAATGATCTTCATCATGAATGATTTCTCCTTTATGCTGGTTAAGCTTCAGTGACGCTTTTGATTTTGATGGTGGGATGGAATTTCTCCACCCACGAGCGTACATCGCCTTCTGTTTCACACTTCGCAGTTGGCGTCAAAAAAACGTATTCTCCATTCGCGCCGTTCACATGCCAAAACTTATACATGGTTCAGTCTCCTTCTGCCTTTTGCCAGTTATTATTTTGAGCCATATCGAACTCTTCCTTCGTGATCCTGCGGGTGGGTTCCACAATGCACAGCGAGCCTTCCTCGCCATCCACACACCATATGCTGTATGCCTTCACCCACAGGTATCCGCTGCAGATCTCTTTCAGGATCAGGCCGTAGATCACCGGAAAAGCCGATCCATCCAGCGGCTCGATCTCGTAGTAGTCGCCCGCTTTGAGTTTCTTCTGCCAGGGCTGCGGGGCGACCTGAAACCCTGTCAGGGCATTGATGTAAAGCGTCATTGAATCTTCTCCGTAATTCCAGCCGCGCTGACCAGCGCGTCCGCCCCGCGCACCGTCAACTGCCAAAGGTTGGTATGTTCGTCTCTGATCTCTCCCAGCGGATTCTCCACCAGGCCGCGCTGCATCAGGTTGTAGGCGAGTCCCATTCCAAAATTTTGCTGAACCCAGCGGTTGTCCCGTTTGCCCATCAACAGGGCTTTCAGGAATTTGGCTTCCGCAACCTTCAAGCCTGCGGTACGGCAGAGTGATGGGTTGAAACGAAAGTCGCCCAAAGCCGCAAAGTACAGGCGTATGAAGTTGGTGTTCATTTCTGCCCTGCCTTTGCTTTGCGGTTCTCGCGCTCGGAGCGATACCCGCCGATGTCCCATTTCCAAAACAACCAGCCTGCCAGCGGCCAGCAGACAAGAAAAACGATCAGTATCAAAACGTCAAAGTTCATTTCTCCTCCACACCGCATAGATAGCGGGCATTTGCCCAGCCATCCGGTTTTTCCAGTTGATTCCAGACGCTTCCATCGCCCAGGGTGATAGCCAGGATGACGCCGTTCTTCACTGCAAGTTGCGCCTGCTGTCCCTCGGCCAGCCATGCGTTCACAGCCGTTCCTTCACCTGGCTGTGCACGGATGCTCAAAAAGCCGTTGGGAACATTCGTGCAAACATGAGCCGTAAAAGAACCGGCAGGAGGGATGCTGCTGGCCGTTTCTGTAAGAGCCGGGGCGGGGGAGGGCGAGGGGATTGCCGCAGCAACGGACGCCTCCCCCTTTTGCCCCGATGACAGGAACATCATGCCGGTCAGGATCGCAACACTCGCCAGCACAATGCCCAGGATCGCCAGAAAGTTTCTCCACTGGTACTCGTTCCTGTTCCTGGAGTAATGGAAAGCACGCGAGGAGGAACGAACCTGACTCGTTCTCCCTGCCGAAGGTGCAGGTGTTCTCCCTGCCTGCCTGCGTTGGCGTTGTTCATCAAGCATTTGCTTCAATGTGTTGCGATCCATCTTCGACTCCTGTGAGCGTCGTGTTGCCTTCATCGTCTTCGCCGGATTGCGCGCCTTCGATCACTGCCAGCGCAACCGGTTGTCCATCAATTTCTGCATTCAATGTCTTCACGCCGGACGAGCGGTTCAGCGTGCCCAGCGCTCCAAGCGCCAGCGCCAGCGCCTCGGATGGCCGGGGCAGGCGGGTGGTGGCGCCCCGCTTCTGAACCTGGATCGCGTTGGGGATCTTGATCTGTTTCCATGCGTCCAGGTTCAGCGGGAAGAAACGCATCGCCGTCCGGCTTAGAGAGGGTCCGATGGATGGTGGCCGTTGCTTTTCACGATCTCTGGTTCAGGCCCTGCAACAGGAACGGGAATATTGAGATTGCTAAAATCTAACGGAGCGGGCGTAGACGAAACCGGTGTCGAAGCCCCGTACCGTTCACCCCAGCGAATCTTGCCGCAGGTGCATAACGTATCGGGAGCAGGTTCACTGAACTGTGCGTCAGCCCAAACGTGGAAAGTGCCTCGGCATTTCAGCCATTCGGGTCCCGGTTGGTTTTCTGGAGCGGGAGCTTGAAGGCCTGGCTGCCCGGCAGGTTCCGGTGCGTCGCTGCTATTAAGAAGTTTGCTTCTCAGATCGGCCAGGTGCGATTTGAGTGCCGCCAGTTTGTCATCGCCTGCTTCGTTCGCCGTGAGCGTGTTGGCGTTTTGTTGGATGCCAAGCTGGTCACGCAGCTTCGCGCGTGTGGCTTTTTCAACTGCATCCTGCGCGGTCTTGATTTCGGCTAGGATGGTGGCCTTGTCCAGAGTATCCTGCTTCGCCAGCAGATATTGTTCGGCATAGATCAGGTCGCGTTCCATTTCACTGATCTCGCCCATTTTGCGTTTATGCTCGGCAGAAGCCTTGCGAGCCGAGCGGCGAACCTTCGTCTCAGGGCTGGTCATGTGATAGATAAAACCAGCCACGACATTGAACACCACGATCAGCGGGATCGCCACAACTGCCACGCCGGTAAGGACGCCGGTCATTGCGCCGCCTTTTTGTCCATACATCAGGGAGTCGGTGAGACTGGTCAGGATCACGCCGGTCAGGTCGATGATGAAGAAGGACATGCTGGTCCAGTCCTGATACTGTGCGCTGGAGCCGAAGATCCACACCAATGACCAGGCGACGGCGCCGATGTCCAGTCCCCATAGACCGACCAAGGCCAGCATTTGAAAGCCATCCGGGACAGTCGTGGTAAGGAAATCGTAGCTGCGCCAGGCGGTATACACCAGAAGCACAAGATCGAGAACCAGCACGATCAGGTCGCCGAAGCCCAATCCACCGTGATCGGTCTCGATGCCGTTATTGGTGTTGCCGGTTAGTTCGTTTGTAAGTGAATTGTTTGCGCTCATGCGTTACCTCGTTATTGTCATTTTCGATATTCGATAGGCAGCAGTGATACAATGCGCTTTGGATGCTGTCTCGCGGGATTGCCGCCAAGCTATGCCCGCGAGGCAGTGTCGTCATTTTTTATTTGGGGGATTGGGCATCACCTCCTCTCAGAGATTTGAACCACACAAACGGCGAAGCAGAGAATTGAATCTGTCCGCCGGTCCGCATCGCCTTCAACCGCAGTGTCATCACGATCATCCCGACTGCAAGCAGGGCAGGGGGCAGGACGCGGAAGAAAAGATCTGCGTATGCCCAGGTTGCGATCAACAGCTTCGCTCCGTAGGAAAGCCCATAGGTCAGGATGCCGCTGACGGCCATGCTTCCCCATACATGATTGCGGCTGGACAGCATCGCCAGCATCACGATGGAGATCGCGACGAGAATCACTGCGGATTTCAAGGCAATTACTTCGCCGGTCGAGGAGTAGGGCGAATAAATGTTTTGCACAGCGCTCATGGCGGCATAGCTGCCGATCGTCCACAACAGGATGGCCGCGATCCGCAGCAGCCAGGGCAGGATAAAGAGGATCGCCACGACCAGGCCAAGCAGCAGGACGATCAGAAACTGAACCAGTATCTGAAAGAACCTGGCAATTAGTTCCATAAGATTGCTGATGATTGCCGTCATTTGATCTCCACTGCGCGTCCATCGCGCCATACCTTCACTATGCCCGTGCGGACGTTAACAAACTTTGTCTCCTCAGGCCAGTCTCCATATTGCAAATCCACTGCCCGGAACTTCTGACCAACCAGGTCGGGATCCTGCGGGCAGTACGACATCATCCATTCGTAGCGGTCGGTCTGCTGGAAGTTGGTCTGCGTCATGATTGCTCCTTTTCCTGCTCCTGGAGCACTGGTACTCGTTCCTGTACCTGGAGTACTGGTACTCGTTCCTGTACTTGGAGTACTGGCTTTATCGAGTAGCCTCGGCCTGGGTTCTGCGCGCCAAGTTTGGCCACCTTGCGCGACGCCTCCCGATAGTTCGGCGCCTCGCTCACTTTCACGCCGTTCCACCGGATGTCCCAATGGTCCACAATGGCCGTATCAGACATACTGTTCCTCCGTGATGACCGGCCCGCACTCGTCACAGGGCAGGGCGTAACGGTGGCGTAGCCTGCGCTCGATCAGCGAAACGATGAGCGCGGGAAGTTCGGAAAGCGGAATGACGCCGCAGCGAATGTCGTTCAGGACTTTTTGTAGTTCGTTCATCGCATACCTCCGGTTGTTTGTTTTTGATTCTCTGGGTGCAGTCTCCTGCACACCAGCACATCATTTCTTGCGCCAATCACCTCTATGCCGTAAAGCCCCAGGTATTCCAGCCACAGGTCAAGCGGAACGCTTACTACCTTGCCTGGCTGGGGCGGGGAGAGCTGCTTCGCGCGGTCGAGCGCGGTGAGGGCTTGTCCAACGCCGGGTTTCATGTTATAGAATGCCTGCGGGAGGCAGGTATGAAAAATTGGAACATCGGTGATTGGTTCGTCTTTTTATTCATTGCAGGCTTTATTGTTCTTGGGTTGATCTTTTGGATCCAGCAAACGATGCCCAGATAAGGTAAAGAGTCCCTGCCGCCACATTGAGCAGCACAAAGAACACGATCCACGGATAGAAGGGCAGGGATGGAAGCAGTCCGGTCAAATCGCAGATGAACAGGCTGACGGCGATCCATTTTGGGAATTTATTGTTGAAGACCAGTAACATCAGCCACACTATCGAGCCGATGTTTATCGACCACAACCTCAACAGCACAAGAATCTGTTTCGATGTGACCGGAAGGGCAGATACCTGCCAGATGGTATAGGCCAGCATCGCCACACTAAAAAGCGCAAAGATCAACTTCTGTAATTTGGTGTTCATAGTTCTCCTTCGTTCAGCACTTCAAAGAGGGGGAGCTGCCACACATCATCCGACACCTCGCCATGCCAATTTTTCAAATTGTGTTCCGCAGCGTATTGATTGAGCATGGTTTCAGCCATCTGACGGGTGTTCTCGACCGCCTGCTTGAGTCCCGCTCCGTGATTCCGTCCGCCGCATACGCAATCGCATTCAGGCTCTTTCGCGTCGTAACAGCGCGCATCGCAGCGGCCTTCGTATCCATCTGAGCCATACACGGCAAGCAGGGTGGTCATTTCTCCTCCACAATGATCGCGGGGCAGGGGACGCCAGCCTGTGCAAATATCCAAGCTGTCTTCTTCCTCGCCCAGGCAATGTCATCAGGGCGGTTATGGATGGAGCGGCGACTGTCGTGTTTCCGGGCACTGCTGATGTAGAGAGCGGGGAGGTGATCCGACAAGGCATAGGCATCGGTGGACAGACTCATGGCGATGATGTTCTCGACCTCGTCATCCCACTTTACGAAAACGGTAGCGGCGAACGCGCACGGCTTCGTGAACACGCCGCGGTCCATGTAGCGAACAACCTTGAGCCAGTCGCCACCCGGATGATCGTCAGGCGTACACCAGATGTTGAAACCAAGAGACAGGGGATCGAAGATCGCTTCGGGTGCAGGATTGTTCGCAATGTCCAAAAGGCTTGCTGTGCGGACAACCTGTTGAATTTGAAAACGTGAGATCGTGGATGTAGTTTGCATTTTCCCTACGAGCAATTCATCGTCGCGGTATGCACTCATCAGTTCACGAGCGCGGGCCAGAATGTCGGTTCGGCGGTTTGGCATGGCGGTTATAGGTCTCCTATCGAGTCTGCTCGATCATGTGTCTAGCCAACTCACTCGCAATGCTGATGTACTCGCACACCCTTGTTGATCCAATGTAGCGATTATGTACAAAAACCTTTACATACACCAATCCATCGTCTCGCTCGATAAACATCATCTTCCAACACTTGCCATCGTGCTCGTACCAATGTTCACCACCTCTTTCTCGAACAATTTTTTCACTCATGGTAGGTCCCTTTTCTTCTTCGGCGGCGTGAGTCGCCGAAGCATAAAAAATCCCGCTGGCTTTGCGCTCACCAGCGGGGGTATGTTAGAATGCCCTCGTTGGCAGGTCTCTTCTGCCAGCAACGCGCCCTGGAGCGACCAAACGCTCCAGGGCGTACTTATTTGGGATGGAAAGGTGCGATGGGGAGAATATAGCATACCTACCAATGTTTTGTCAATAACATTGGTATGTTGGCACAAACTGGATAAAAAGAAAAAACGACTCTCGTTAGGAGTCGTTTTTTATACCTGCTGTTTATTTGCTTAAGTGTCTTGAATTTTCTTGATTGGATTTGATTTGAGTTTTACAACCATGCTTATATTATATGCAAGCTAAGCATGGTTGTAAAAAGACTCACTACTCGGATGCCTCCCAATAATTACCTTAGATGAGTGAGATGAGGTTGAGTGAAGTACCAGACCGCCCATCCAATTGCTGCTATCGCCAACACGGTGTACGTGATGCTCCTTTCGATCCGCGCCCTTTTTTCGTACCAACTCCAGCAGTCATCGCAATAGTTTCCCGCGCTGCTTCGGGCAGACATTGCCCGCCCAAAGGCAAAGAATGGAGTCCCGTAGCGAATATGCAAATCGCAGAACAAACGCCCGCAGCGCGTGCATTTCTTTTTGGCTGGATTGGAGCAGATTGTACAGGTTGGATTCGCAGCAGTCATCTTCATATCTCCCGAAAAAATTTTTACCCCGCCAGGGGGCCGGTCTTGGGTTTATAGGGCGTACCATCTGGATTAAACAGACGACGCCCTCGAGATCCAATCTTTCGATATACGCCAACACAATAAGCCACATCTTGTTCATTCAAAAGAATCTTTTGCCCGCTGCGACTTATTTGCGAAATATAACCAACTTGTGCCCATCGCTGAATTGTTGAGAATGCCATACCATATTTTCGTGCAGCCTCAGCAATGCCAATTTCTAAATTGGCAAGGTGTGAGTATTTTTGGTATTCCGGCAGATCTTCTTTTTTCATGGGTAGACTCGCAACTGTCACGATCATTTCTCCGTTGGGTAATGTTCCGCCTTGTATCTTACCAGATAGCAACATCGTGCGCGCATCTTTCACGCTCACGCGCATCCGGCGCGCGGCTTCGGAGAGGGAAATGTAGGAGGGGGTCGTAGCAGTCATACTTGACATTTTTGGTGATCGTTCCAAAATTGGTAAAACCTGACAAGGATCAATGAATGCAGGGAATCGGTTGTTTCAAAAGTGAGTTATGCGATCAAGGCTGCTAAATTGAGACCACACGCTAAACGTGATCCTGCAAAAGCAATCAAACGACTGACATTAAGCGCAGATTGCTCGCGCTTGTAACCACGCATCGAGCGGTAACGCTCTTTGATCCACCAACCGATACTGCGCTCACAGTGGTTATTTGTGCCATCTATTATCCTTTGACCATATTCATCCTTCCAAGTTCGATAAAATGTTAAGCGCAGCCAGAGATTCCAGCGATCCATAAACAAGTTCCGCATTCGATAGGCGACATCGTGCTTCTTGCCTTTCGCGGGTTTGCGAGCAGTAGTCGCACAGGATCGCTTGTATTAATTTCACAGCCATCTCAATCCATCACGTAGATACCTGCCTCGGTATCTGAAACAAACTTGCCCGGCTGTTGTAAGGCGATTGTTAGGTACGCCAGATCGTTCACGGACCCAATTGCAATTACAATCGCAACGACGATTGCCAGGCGCCATTCAAGAGCAGCAAGCAGGACAAAGACAAACAAGGGAAACAACAATGGAGCAAGCGTTACTTTCACCCAAATGGACTTTGGAACTTTTCCCGTAAACGCCTGATTCCCTTTTGCGCCAATCTGCTCACGCGGAACATCGAGCCAGTGCGCTGCAATCACATGCAAGCCTTCGTGAATCATCGTTGTCACAGAGATTGGTAGTATTGAGAGTATGAGCAAGAACGCCAACGTAATGACGTCTTTCTGTAGAACACCTGAAGTAAAAGCGAGGTAAACCATGGCAAACGCAACGAAACCGAGAACCAGCCAGGACGCGCACTTAAATGCCAGCACGCCGCGTCGCTTACGAATGTCATTGTCGGAACTTGTTGTCACTGTGACTCTTCTGCTTCCTTTTGCAATCGTCCTGATCCTTCACGCCGCCAATGTGATCCATAACCTTGACGAATTTTTTCAAGAGCCCATCCCGATGGCTGCTGGGATGACTTGGTTTGGCGTGTATCTTGCATACATGTCTCAGGCCATGGATCATCCTGATCGGAGGAACTTCCGAGAGTTCACCATAACCGCGTTGACCATCGTGCCGCCAATTTGTGCGCTTGTTTTTCACGATGTCCGCGCTTTGTACGTGCTGCCTGCTGGATGGCTCTACTTTCTTCCGCTTCTGGTGTTGCACAATCCAGAAGAAGAACCAGCGAAGCCTTGGCTGTATCGCAGCGACGATCATCAGTGATAAAATACAGATCAGGCCTCCCCGACGTCCCCAAATGATCGTCAAGCTGGTGGCTTGATGGAGGACACGGACAGCAGACGGGTAGTCTGCAGGTCGGGATTTAGAACCGGAGAGACTGGTGGTCTCTCCGGTCCCTTTTTTAAGTTTCTGCCAGGATGCGCAATCTGCATCCTTTTTTGCTATAATCAGCACATGAGATTGGCCTCAACCGCTCGCGGCTCCCGACAACTCGTGCACTGAGTTCCCAAGACTTGTGGTCTCAAAGCGATAAGAAGGACTTATGGTCCTTTTGTCCTCATCGGCCAGGAGCCGAGAATGGTTGATAGCCATCTCAAGACTTCCAGATGCCCAATGCAAAGACATTGGGCATCGTCTTTGGGTGCCTGATGGGTTTCGAACCCACAACATCCACATCCACAGTGTGGCGCTCTGCCATTGAGCTACAGGCACCGTTTAGCGGGTGAGATTATATCATTATGATTAAACGCTCGCAA
>JAJYOH010000146.1 GCA_021796315.1 Chloroflexota bacterium | reverse complement strand
GAGATGCCGCGCAAGAGCGGCTGACCTTCATAAGTTTTGCAAACGTTGATTATTTGCAACATAATTTTTGTAGGAGCGCATGGCATCCGCCTTTCCTAAAATTCTCCCGCGCCGGGCAGGCGCAATTTTTCAATGAGCAAAATACTGGTTGCCGTGAGCGTCATAAGCAATGTTGCCATGGCCATGGCCTGACCGTAATTCAAGCCACCGGGTTGCGAGAGAAAGCGATAGATGGCAATTGGGATGGTTGGATATTCGGGACGCGAAAGCAAAGCCGTTGCGCCGAACTCGCCGAGCGAAATTGTGAATGCAAAGATCGCGGCTGAAAGAGTCGCGCGGCGCAGGATCGGCCAATCCACATTTTGCCAAACGCGAAAAGGCGATGCGCCAAGTGATGTTGCAGCCTGACGCAGGCGATCAGGGATGGATGCAATCGCGGGTTGAAGCGCACGGATAACGAAAGGCAAAGCCACGAGTGTATGGGCCAATGGCACGAGCCATGGAGAAGTGAGCATTCGACCAAACGCAATAATGAAACCGAGACCAAGTGTGACCGCCGAAGCTCCAAGCGGAAGGATCAAGATTGGATCGAGAATCTTTTCGAGGCGGCCCGGCTTTGCCAACGCGGATGCGGCGGGAAAGCCAAGCATAAGCGAAAGCAAAACGGTCGCGCTGGCATAGCCAAGCGAATTCAGTGCGGCTTGCGCCGGCGGAACGTAAAAGATCGAATCGCGGCGATTGATAAAAAGTTCGGAGTAGTAATCAATGGTGAAGCCGGTTTGGATTTGTGTGCGGTCGCCGCGATCTGCAGTGAGGCGGGAGACGGAATGCAGAGGCAGGGCAAGCATTGGTAAAACAAAAAGCGCAAAGAGCAAAACGCAAAACGCAAATACAAAAACTTTTTCGCGCAGGATTTCAGCTTTGTGAGTTGTCCACGAGCGCGGTGCGGTCTGAACTGATGTATGAGTCAACGTGCGCGTATAAAGAATGGAAAAAAACAGTGTGCAAAGCAATTGAATCAAAGAAAGCAGGGCGGCCAGCGGAAGGTTGAGCATCTGCATGGCCTGAATATAAATCTCCACTTCCAGCGTGGCAAAGCGCGGACCCCCCAGCAATAGGATCACGCCAAAGCTGGAAAAATCGAAAAGGAAAACCAACAGGGATGATGCAAACAATGACGGGCGAAGCAGCGGCAATATCACATTTAGCCAGACGCGGTGCGAGTCCGCGCCGAGGGAACGGGCAGCCTGTTCCAGTTTGGGATCTAGTCTTGAGAGCGCGTTGCCGACGATGCGAATAACAATGGTTGTATTGTAAAAAACGTGAGCGGCAAGAATCGCTCCAAGCGTGCCGATGAATTGAAAAGACGAAAGATGGAAGATGACAGAGAACCAACCATTCGGGCCGAGCAACGCGTTGAACCCGGCCGCGACCACGACAGTTGGAAGCATGAACGGCACGGCGGTCAGGGCACGCAGCAGAGATTTGCCGCGGAAGTCAAAGCGCGCGAAGAGATAAGCGGAGGGAAGGCCGATGAGGAGCGTAAGCAGGGTCGAGAGGAGGGCCTGATAGAAAGTAAAGCCTAAAATTTGAAAAGCGAGTTGAAGATTGGCTGGAACAAGCGTGGAAAGATTGAAGCTGTAAGCAAGAATGCGAAAAAAGGGATAGAAGAAAAAGACGCCGAGAAAAGTTAACGGCGCAAGCCAGAGAAGGATGCGGCGAGAAATAGTTGAATTCATAATTTTTGTAGGGCGACCCGGTGGGTCGCCCCTACAAATTTATTAATGCAACACTGCATCCGTCCAAGCCTGTATCCACGCGTCACGATTCTTTGAAATGTCATCGGGAGAAAGCGTGGCAGGCTGAGTCGGGATCTGCGCATATTTTGCGAACGCATCGGGCAGAGTAATGTTGGGCACAACCGGAAGCACGTACATCTGCGCGGGCATGTCGGCCTGGAATTGCGCACCCAGCATGAAGTCCACGAACTTTTCGGCCAGGGCGCGTTGCTTGGTCCCTTTGAGGATGCCGACAAATTCAACTTGGCGGAAGCAGGTATCGGGTCCAAGAATGGCGCCGACCGGGGAATCCGCCGGAGGAGTCTGTGCGTTCATCACTTCTGCCGCCGGGTCGGTCGCGTAGGAAATTACAATTGGTTGAGGCCCCTTGCCTGATGATCCGCTGAAGTTGGTGTAATATGCGGTCTCCCAACCGTCAACAACCACAAGACCATTCTGGCGCAGGTTCTTCCAAAAGCCGAGATAATTCGGGTCGCCGAAATGTTTGACCGTGGCAAGCAGAAAAACGAGGCCGGGCGATGATGTAGCCGGGTTTTCCATCACGAGCAAACCTTTGTATTCGGGCTTGACCAAATCTTCAAGCGTCTGCGGCACAGGAAGATTGTGTGAAGCAAAGTAAGCCTTGTCGAAGACCGGGCACACATAGCTTTGATCAACCGGAAAAGCCTGGTTGGTTGAATCCAGTTGATATTCGGCAGGAATATTTTTAAGCGCGGGCGAACTATAGGGCTCGTAAATGCCAGCCGAAATCGCGCGTGATAAAAATGTATTATCCACGCCATAGAACACATCGGCCAGCGGCGCATCCTTTAAAAGAATGGCCTTGTTCAAGGCCGCACCAGCATCGCCGCTTTTGATAAAAGTTACCGTGGCATTATTGGCTTGTTCAAAAGCTTTGATGACGGTATCGGTTGCGGCAAATGAGTCGTGAGTCATCACGGTCAGAGTCTGCGGGCCGGATGGTTTTGGCGCGCAGGCGCTTAGCAAAATAAAGATGGGAAGCAGGAAGTAGAGTATGCGTTTCATGGGAACCTTTCAATTTACAATTTTGGATTTACGATTTTCGATTGGCGGCGATGAATGATGAGAAGCAAGCCAGAGGCAACACTGACCTCAGCCGTATCACCGATCATTTCATTGCTGATGCCGCGTGTCTTTTCGGGATAAAGTATTTCGCCGTGTAAAGGCCACTTGAGATTTTTTGTTTGGACTCCTTCGACTTTTTTATGCCACGGGATCAGAGACACGAGATCACCGCTTCTTCCCCGGACCTCGGAGCGGGCCCGGCAAAAAAATATTTCCTCCAGCCCGTCGTCAAGGCGGCAGTCGAGAGTCGAGAGTCGGGAGTCGGAGAGCAGGGAAATATTTCCAAGCGTCTGATCGAGACGACCGCCAAGCGCGGCGATAATCAAAATTGCCTGTGGCTTTTTTTCGAGCGCGTGACGAATTGCCAATTCCAAGTCTGTTTCGTCTTTGTCGCGCGGCAACAATTCGATGGGAACATCCGCTTTTTTAAGTTGCTGTATTTCATCGCTGGTCGCCGAATCCATGTCTCCGATGACGAGGTGCGGAGTCAAACCAAGCGCGAGGGCATGGCGTGTACCGCCGTCAGCGCAGAGGATGAGGTCGTCGACGCGAATCAAAGCGCGGGCTTTTTCGAGATCGGGCAGGTCGCCGTTGGCAAAAATAAGAATGCGTGACATAAAAAACCATCCTCGGCGGAGGATGGTCAGTGTTAAGACTATGTTCCCTCCGCTGGTATGAACCAGATCAGGTATTGCGGGTCGAGCGCGATACGCTCCTCTCAGCCTGTACACAGGCTCCCCGTTCTATTTGGTTGAATGGCTGTAAATATACTCCAAACTTACGGCATGTCAACCTTTAACACGCGCGCCGCCGCCATTCTCCTTTCATCTGCAATTCACGCGGACTCATGCCCGAATCAATGGCGAGGAAATCAATCAGCAGGCGGTTGAAGCGCGTGGTCTCGTCTATCATTGGGAAATGGCCGGAGTTTTCAAGACTGATCCTGTGCAGATGCTGTGACATGGGAGCGGCATTCTCGATAGACGGGATCGTCAGCGATGGATCGTTCTGTCCGTAGACCAACAGGCAGGGCATGTCAGTCTCGCGGAATTTCTGGAACAAACCATCAGCCAGGAATCCGCTCATAGAGATTATGATCCGCCCGCGGGTCCGATTTGGATGTGTTTGAAAGCGCTGTGGCCACCTTGGGCGTGCGGCTGGAACGCCACTCCACAAATCCAGGCGCAGTAGATGTCTTGAGCTTTACGTTGATCGAGTTGAAATCCCTAGGGCAATTGACCGTCATAATGTGATCCACGTTGCTGGGCTGCTACCACAAAATAAACCCACCAAGTCCATGTCCGACAATGGCAATCTTCTCATCGAGGAAGCAGCTCAATAGCAAAGCTTGCTGGATGCAAATCTCACTTACCAAACTTGGATAAGATGGCGCGCACGCGATCTGTTAGTTGATTGGGCGCAAAGGGTTTTAAAAGATATTCTTCTGCGCCGGCCTCGAGGCCGGTCTGAATTTCAGACTCCTGCCCTTTGGCGGAAAGAAAAACAACGGGAATGTCTTTCAATTCAGAGTTGGCTTTCATGACACGGCAGGCGTCATAACCGGTCATGCGCGGCATACGGACATCCATAAGGATCAAGTCGGGGAATTCGCGCCCGGCCAGTTGCACGGCCTCCTCGCCGTTGGAAGCTGCCACCACTTCATGGCCTGCAAAGCGCAGAGTGAAAGCCACCAGTTCGCGGATATCGGGGTCGTCTTCAGCGATAAGAATCTTTGCCATTGAATATCCTCATTTATTCTTATAGGCTGGGAGTGTGAAAGAGAACGTGCTTCCCTGTCCGGGAACACCCTCGCTCGTCATCCAAATTCGTCCGTTGTGCATTTCAATCAATTTCTCGGCCATCTGTCCGGTTTGGATAATCTTATGGTGGACGAGATACACTTGCAGTTTAGTTAGAAAATTGGGGACGATTCAGGCGAGCGGGGTCTTATCAATCACAATCGTACAGGCCGGATCTCCGCGCGCGATACAGGTAATCTCTTCCACGTTGAAAATTTTGCCGCTGCTCAACCAGTACACAGATTCCTGCAGAAGCCCAACCGCCAGATGACAAACCGGTTCGGTGGTATGCCGCTCCCAGCACAAAGGACAGCGTTCGATGTGCCAGAATAGTTCCCCATCTTGTTCTTCGATGCGCACAATTTGATCGGTATGTTTGTTGAACAGGTCAGCAAAGGATTTCGACCCGATGCTGAACTTGGATGAAAGAGGCAGCAGGCGGAATGCCATTTCGGTCAGGCCAAGCATGGAACCGTATTCGCGCAGGCCATATTGGAAACATGCCCGCCCAACCCTCAAAGCCGTCCCGCGTCCGCCCTGCGGACCGTATGCCTGCTCCAGTGATTCCATGAGGCGGCTCACCGTCCCGAAGGAAAAAGTCTTCCCGGAGTGCATCTCCGGCAGATTGTCCAAATGGGAGGTGAAGGAAGCCTGTCGGATGATGGAGTGAGCGCCTGCGCGTCCGAGAACTTCCTCCATTGCCAGCAGGATAATGCGTCCCATACGCTGAGGGTTGAAGTATTCGGTCATGGCGCGGGAACAGGTTGTGATTCGTCGAGGAAGTTCTTGAGTTTCTGGCTAAAAGCAGCGGGCTCTTCGAGCATCATAAAATGGCCCGCCGCAGGAAAGCATTCAATGCCCAGTTGTTCCATATAGATGCTTACTTGCCCGACTCCATTTCTGCCAGGATGCTGTACAGCAATTCAAGCAGAACATCCTTGACCTGTTTCTTGTTAGTGGCGATGCAGGGCAGGAACTTGGTCTTTCGGTCAAGCCGCAGGGCGTGACGCATATCGTCAAGCTCCCAGGCATCGTCCTTATCCTGCTTATTGGCGGCGACGACGAAAGGCGTGGGCGCGTAGGCGCGGAAGGTTTCAAGGATCGAACGCGCCTCGCGGAAGGTTTCGGGGCGGGTCGAGTCAACCAGTACGATGAAGCCGAGCATTCCTTCGGACAGGATCTCCCACATGAAGTCGAAGCGTTTCTGGCCGGGGGTGCCGAACAGATACAAGACCAGGTCTTGGTCCACTGTGATGCGTCCAAAATCCATGGCGACCGTCGTGGCATCCTTGACCAACCGCTCGGCTTCGACGGATATCTTTCGCTCGGTCGCGACCACATCAATTTCACTGACAGACTGAATGAACTGGGTCTTGCCAGCACTGAAAGGGCCTGTGACCACCATTTTGACCATTTGCATAACTTCTGTCCTTCCAAAAACAAATTACAACTGTATCTTCTCAAAAAGATGGGGGAAATGGGGTGTTTTGGGCGGGCTTCGTCCGCCCAAAACACCCCGCTTTATTGAAAAGATGTTTACACCTTCTGAATGCGCCCGATCAATTTATTGATCAAGTCCTTTTGCTCTTCCTTGTCCCGCGGCGCATAATTCCTGGCGTCATGATTCCGAAGACTCTGCGGGCGGATCATCTCAACCAGGCCCGCCTGGAGCAGTCCGTACACGATGCGGCGGATTTCCATGTTATTTAACTTGGTCGCGGCGGCGATCTGTTTCATCGAGTTTTTCGGGTCAATAAATTTGACCACGCGCCATTCCTCGATGCTCAGACTAAGATTGGTTATCGGGCGGGCGGTAAACTTGAGCGCCAGGTCGAGGCTGGGGATTTCGTCCTGCAGTTGTTCCCACTCACGCAGTTGACGCGAGCCTTCGATGATGATGTTTTCAAGGTCGAGCCGCACATTGATGCGGTCTTCGGGGGGCAGGATATCGTTCTCGAAACGGAAGAAGCCCTCCACCCAGGTAAAGAGGCGGCGGATGATATCCGTAAAATAAGTCTGCAGATCGAGCAGAATGTCTTCCTGTGAAACATAACCGGCGTTGATCAACAGGAGTCCGAGTTCCTTATCCGAAATATTTCCGGCGCGTTCGGAGATGGTGCGATACTGGTTGGCGTTAAGTTTATTGTCTCTATGTAATACCGAGGCCAGGCCGCCATCTTCCCTGCCGATGCGCGCATAAGCCAGCTTTCCGTCGCGGAAAGAGACATGCGCCTGCTCGGTCGGCCCGTCCACGATCAGCGTGCCGGTCTTCTGCGCCAGATTGATCAGGTTCAGCAACTGGGTAATTGTGAAATCGCGTAGATTGCCGCGTAATGCCATAGCTCCTCAACAAAGGCCCCCATACAGGGACAGTGAAAAGATTATACATGCAAGGATGGGATGCGTCAATTAAGCAGGATCTGCACAATTGTGAGGCAGACACAGCAAACACGTTATCCACAAATTCCTGGAATTGTTTTTACTCATTGCTCAGAGACGAAATTTTTGGGGGTTGCGCCTTTGTGCCCCGCACTTCCCTGATGATGACATTCGGCTGAAAAGCCTGTGCAATCTTTCTTGAATCGTGTATAATCTCGTCCGCTGGTTCGGTTGAGAGATTTATTTCTCTGGTTGACAATTCGAGGAGTGTGAAGCGTTTTGATCGTAGGGTCTTCTTGCTTATTCTTTTCTTACACGTCCCTCAGCCGAGTCTGTATATCGGCTGAGTTTTTTTATTTACTCATTCTACACTTGGAAGGAGGTGAATCTTAAATGGCAATGGTTGTTTTACGTTCTGGCGAAGGCCAGGATAGTTTGCTTAAGCGTTTTCGCAAGAAAATCGTCAAGAGCGGCATCTTGAGCACGGTTCGCCGCAAGCGCTGGTTCGTTTCCAAGAGCGAACAGCGGCGCATGGAGAAGAAGAAAGCAATCCGCCGTATTAAGCGGCGCTCCTTTACCAAGGAGACTGAGTAGGAATACAGGAGATATGTATGGCTAAAGAGGAAGACAAAATTCGTGCAGATGGCGTTGTGATCGAGGCTTTGCCCGGGACACAGTTCCGTGTTAAGCTTGAAAATGGCCATGTAGTTCTGGCATATCTTTCCGGCAAGATGCGCAAGTATTATATTCGTATTTTGTTGGGAGATCGTGTGGCCGTGGAAATGTCACCCTATGATCTTACCCGCGGCCGCATTACCTTTCGCCAGCGCAAAAATGCGCCTGTCGCTCCTGTTCAAGAATAGCTCTGCACCATCTGCATTTATGAAAAATCCATATCTCCTCAAAAAGAAGGGGGAAGTGGGGTGTTTTGCGGGCGAACCCGCCCACACACACCGCTTTATTGAAAAGACAGGACTTTCGCTTGACAGCGAAAATCCGTAGCCGAATTGCAAAAAAGCCAAGTTATGCCCATATTGCCTTACCACCATAACCATCAGGGCCACCCGCTGTCGCAACTGCACATCTGAATTGAATAGGACTTACGCAAAACCCAAAAACCATCCACGAATTCACACAAATTTTCACTAATTTCGAACCACCAATTCGCGTTGATTAGCAAGAATTCGCAGAGAAAAATCATTCTGCGTAAGTCCTGCTGAAATAATTTTTCAGAAAGTTGCTTTCCGACTTAATGATCATTTTTTTTCTATTACGCCTTTAGCCGCTTTGCTGTAATCAAACGACTAAAGGCGTTTTTCTGATGCGCTTTAAAGCGGGGCAACTGACCATATTCCTGAAGACGGACAGGCTGTATGGAAGCGGCAACCCATGCGCTGCATCCTGCATTGTTCCTTGACCTTTAAAATCTCTCCCAAGCAGCCTCGTACCTAACCTCCCGTCCGATGGATGTAACTCTGGGGATGGTTTATAATAAAACAAGGTGTCGGTCTATTTACTCGTACGTTCGAGGTGCGTGGCCGGTTAGCACAAGAAAGGCATCTGACTCTCTATGAAGAGTAGAGCCATGAAAGTGGAGCCGTTAACCAAACCATCCCTGAAAGATTCAGAGTTTCGTTACCGCCGCCTGTTTGTAGCGGCCCAGGATGGGATTTTACTTCTGGTGGCGGCGCGCCTCTGCGCGTCGCGGTTGTGTGGGACGCGCTGCGTTCGGACCGTCCGTATCGCAAAGCGTGGGACGAAGAGAAGGTACGCGAACACATTCGATCACTTTCGGGAACGCATTTCGATCCGACTGTGGCGCCAGTGTTCTTGCAGGTGATGGAGCAAACTTCACGCGATGCAGGAAAATAATAAACCAACTGAAAATGTCGAGTCGCTGCACGCGCTCGAGCGTCGTATCTACCTGTGGGTACTGGTCATCGGTCTGTTTATCCTCCTTACCGGCTTGGTGTTCAAGACCTGCAGCGGGACAGCCACGACCTTCGACCGGGATTTCTTCCCAATTTTAGCTGCCCTGTGCCTGGGCCTGTTCATTGCCCTATGGCGAAATTGGGTCTCGTTGGTCTGGATCGAATTGTCGCTCTTTGCGATAACTGCCCTCAGTCTGCTGGAGAAATTTTATGAGCCGGAAACTGTCCTTGGCTCCAACCATCTGGCAGCGTTCTCCGACCTGCTCTATTGGGTCCCGCTCGTTTACATCCTGGCGTTTCTTTTTAGAAGCCCCCGCCGCTTGTTGGTCAGCTCGCTTGTCTTCTTTGCGGCGACTGTGATTCTGGGGCTGATGTACAGCATAATGGAGTGGCAGTCGAGTGGGGATGTGGCGGGCCTCTATCCGCTGGGCCTCTTCTATCTGGCGAACGCCGCGTACATCGTCCTGGTAATAGTGAGCGTGCACTTGGACGAGCATTACGTTCGAGTGCGCACATTGGCGGAGACGATGACGCATCTGGCACACACCGACAGCCTCATCCAAATTGCCAACCGGCGCGAACTCGACGAGACGATCATCCGCGAGAGCAACCGGGCAACGCGGCATCGCCAGCCGCTTGCGATTATCATGTTCGATCTGGATGATTTTAAACGGGTGAACGACACCTACGGACACGCGGCAGGTGATTACGTGCTCAAAGAAGTTGCCCGCACCGTCCGGAGACTCTTACGCATCCCCGACTTGCTGGGGCGTTGGGGCGGCGATGAGTTTCTCATCATCACGCCGCAAACGGACTCGGCTCAAGCGCGCAGATTGGCTGAGCGCCTGCGGCAAGCTATTGCCGCCCACCCGCTCGAGCACGTCGGCAGGATCACAGCCAGTTTTGGCGTGGCGGAGTATCGTCTGCAGGAATCGCCCGAGGATTGGCTCAAACGCGCCGACGATACGTTGTACTCTGCCAAGCAGGGCGGTAAAAATCTGGTGACAACGGAATAAAGTTCCGGTCCAGAACAAAATCGATATATGGCAGGTAAAGAATGCCAATGTCAGTGCAAACAGCGACTTAAGGAGTAAGGTTCCGGGCGGGAATTATTCCCAGTTATCATAGATTGCCTTTGCCAATGAGGCGATCAGCGTATGTGCTTCACTTTCAGTTTTGCATCCTCGTGTCAGAATAACCAAAATAAACGGCTCTTCATTCAACGGATATACGATCCCTGCATCGTGATACAGGTCATCGTTCCAGCCCGTCTTGTGCGCTACGCGGACACCGGCCGGCAATTGTGCTGGAATCATCTCGTTGAATTGTTGTTGGCTTAGAATCTCGATCATCTCATCTGAATCTTGCGGCGAGACAACTTCACGCTTTGCAAGCTTTACCAAAATATTCATAAAGCCGCGCGCGGTGGAATCATTATTCAATCCAAGCTGGAAAGCCTTGTCATCTTCCACGCCGCGGCGGACGATCAAACTGTCTGCGCCGAGATCGCGCATGAAGGCGGTTATCCGCTGCGGGGTGACGCGTTCGACGAGAAGGTTCGTCGCCAGGTTGGAACTGAGGGTGATCATGAGCCGCACCAGGTCCCGGATTGGAAGCGGCTGGCTGATGCGGTTGTATAGATCCTTCTCCGAGTCGTCTGCGATCGACAAACCGTACGCGCTTCCATCCGCAATGCTGGCAAATTCATTCCTGACCATTATCCGATTATCCAGCGAAAACAAACCCCGCCGCGCCTGATGAAAGACCTCCATCATCACGCATATCTTCATCGTACTGGCCGGATGAAAAGATAGATCCGGGTTAATAAGGATTTCTTCGCTGGTTGAAAAGTCACGCGCGGCCAATCCCACTTTTGCAATTGTTGTTTCTTGAATTAATTCCTGAATCTCTTTTTGCATGGGCCTCACTAACTGGGTCGGCGCCGGGATAGTTATAAACAAGGCGGTTCAATATTTGCTCTTCAGAGCATGGAGAAGAAATTAATGTGAGAGTCTTATTCCTGCCAAATGGAGATTCGATTCCCCCCGGCTTGTTTGGCGGCATATAATGCCTGGTCTGCGCGCACGAGCAACATATCCAAACCTGTGCACGTTT